>JAGWRH010000078.1 GCA_028876695.1 Acidobacteriota bacterium
ATTCGAGATTTTGCCCTGCAGGACGGCGGCGAGACGCTCGAGACCCGCACCGGTATCAACCGAAGGCCGAGGCAAGGGATTCAGCTTCCCTGCGGAGTCGCGATTGAACTGCATGAAGACGAGATTCCAGATTTCGACGTAGCGCCCGCAATCGCAGGGGAATTTGCAATCGGTGTGGCCCCGATCGGAAGCTGCCGGACCCATGTCGTAATGAAGTTCGCTATTCGGCCCGCAAGGGCCGATGTCGCCTGGAGCCCAGAAGTTGTCATCCATGCCCAGCGCGAAAATACGATCGGCTGGCAGGCCTTGCGCGCGCCACCATTTTTCGGCCTCGGCGTCGCGCGGCACACTGCCCTCACCCTTGAAAATCGTAGCGTAAAGGTTTTCCTTCGGAATCGCGTACCAGTTCGCGCCGGTGATCAGTTCCCAGGCGAAAGCGATGGCTTCCCGCTTGAAATAATCGCCGAAAGAAAAATTGCCGAGCATCTCGAAAAACGTGTGGTGGCGATTGGTGAAGCCGACATTTTCGAGGTCGTTGTGCTTGCCTCCGGCGCGAACGCATTTCTGGCAGGATGTGGCGCGGCGGTAGTCGCGCTGTTCGAGGCCGAGGAAAACGTCCTTGAACTGGTTCATTCCCGCGTTGGCGAAAAGCAGCGTAGGGTCGTTGGCCGGAACGAGCGAGGAGCTGCGCACGATGCGGTGATCGCGCACCTCGAAGAATTTCAGGAATGTGCCGCGAATCTCGTCGCCGGTCATTGGCAATGCGCCCTATTCGCGCAGATCCAGAGATTTGAACGGTTCATTATGGCAGACGCGCCGCGCGAGTGGCAAAGTTTGCGCCCCGGAAGCCTGTGAAAATTTGCCGCCATACCAGGGAAGAACGGATGTGATTCGTGTCTGGCGGACAGTGTATCGATTAGACGTGCACCGGGTCGTTTGTTTTCCGCGACTTATACGTGATACTGAATCAGCGGCGAGCATGCAGCTCGGCGAGAGCGGCGCGCAGGTCGCGCAACTCCTTCTGCAATGCGGGCAGGCGGTTGAATACGGCGACGGATTTGCGCCAGGCGAGATTGTCCATGGCGGGATAGCCGGAATAGACGGCTTTGGGCGGCACGTCGCCGGGAACGCCGCTTTGCGAGGAAACGGTGGCGCCATCGCCGATGGTCAGGTGCCCCGCCGCGCCGACTTGTCCGGCGAGAATGCAATGATTGCCGACCGTGGTGGAACCGGCGAGGCCCACCTGCCCGCAAAGCAGCGTATCTTCGCCGACTTTGCAGGCGTGGCCGACGAGGACGAGGTCGTCGATTTTCGAGCCGCGGCCAATGCGCGTTTCGCCGACGGTGGCGCGGTCGATGGCGCTGTGCGCCTGGATTTCGACGTCGTCTTCGATCACGGCAATGCCGACCTGGCGCATTTTGTACCAACGGCCATTCGATTCCGGGGCGAAGCCGAAGCCGTCGCTGCCGATCACCACGCCGTTCTGCAAAATCACGCGGTCGCCGATGCGGCAATTTTCGCGGACGCAGGCGTGCGAGTGGGCGAAGAAATCGTTTCCGATGCGCGCGCCGGAATAAATGGTCACAAAGCTGTGCAGCACGGCGCGATCGCCGATTTGGACGTTATCGGCGATGTAGCAATACGGCCCGACATGCGCGCCAGTACCGATTTTTGCCGATGGCGCGATCACCGCCGTGGGGTGCACGCCGGGAGCAAATTTCGGGGCTGGATGAAAAAGCTCGATGGCGCGCGCGAAATCGAGATAGGGATTTTCGGTGCGCAGCGCGGCGAGATTTATTGGGCAAGCCTCGCCGGGAGCGATCAGGGCGGCCGAGGCGCGCGTGGTCGAGAGCGAACGAAGGTATTTGCGATTCGAGAGAAAAGTCAGATCGCCGGGACGGGCGTCGTCGAGCCCGGCCACGCCGGTTATTTCAAGAGTAGTGTCGCCTTCAATTGCACAGCCGAGCTTAGTGGCGATCTGTTGAAGGTTCATGATTGCTCCCTATTTCCAAAGCAAACGCAAGGTCGCTGCGGCGGTTGCCTTCGCGACAGCCTGCGGCAGCAAGGTACGGCACAATGCGCCGGCACTAATGTCGCGGCTGAAGCCGCGACCCACAAAGATTCTCCGGGCGCTTCTCGCCCGGTATTGTATATCGGAGCTGAAGTCTGCCTCTGGCAGACAGGCTCCGCCCGCCGAATATGCCGTCGAATTGGGGGGCGGTCGCGTTCGATAGCGCGTCGGAGACGTGCCAACGGTGAAGGATGTGAAAATTCCCAAGCAAATGAAAAGCGCGAAATCGAATACTTCGCGCGGATGAACAGGCGCGAAAGGACTGCGCTACGGCGCGCTTATTTGCGGCAGGGCGAAGAACGCCCTGCCTCCCCGCACTGAAGGTGCGAGGCTGACACAAGCGTAGACGCGGGCCAAGTGCAGCGCCGCGAGATTTTTGGGGCAAGCTTCGCCGGGCGCGATCAGGACGGCCGAGGCACGTGTAGTCGAGAGCGAGCGGAGATATTTGCGGTTCGAGAGAAACGTCAGATCGCCAGGGCGCGCATCGTCGATCCCGGCCACGCCGGCGATTTCGAGTGTGCCGTCGGCTTCGAATGCGCAGCCGAGCTTCTGGGCGA
>JAGWRH010000079.1 GCA_028876695.1 Acidobacteriota bacterium
GCCGGCGTCGGCGCCTATGGCATGTGGGACAATCATTTCTATCTGGATGCCACCATCTATCGCACGGACCATATCGGCGCGGCCCAACCTTTTGATGGCGTCGGCTTCCCCATCAACATCCAGGGCGTCGCTCCCTACTGGCGTGGCGCGTACCAGGATACGATCGGCAACAATTATTTCGAGATCGGCACCTACGGCATGCACGTGAAATCCGCGCCTAACGCCGCTACCAGCGCGCTCGCCGGAGGTCTCGATGCTTACACCGACGTGGCCGGCGATTTCCAATACGATCGCACGATCCCGCAGTTCAACAACGACGTCATCTCCGTTCGCGGCACTTTCATCCACGAAAATTCATCGCTGAACGGCACCTTCACTCAAACCGGCGCCGACCTTGTGCCCCATCATCTGAATACCACGCAGGCCAACGTCGAATTTCATCATGGCAACCGCTATTCCGGCGCGTTGGGATGGTTCAATACCACCGGAACCACCGACTTCACACTGTTCAATCCCAGCCCGCCTGGACCGGGGCAGCCAACGCCGACCACCGGCAGCGCCAGCGGCAATCCCGCCAGCAACGGGTACATCATCAATCTTTCCTGGTGGCCGGCTCAGAACATAGACTTGGCCGCACAGTACACCGGCTATTTGAAATTCAATGGCGCGAAGACGAATTACGATGGGTCCGGGCGCAACGCATCTGACAACAACACGATCTATTTGTTGGCCCGATTCGTCTTTTGAGGTTTCGCGTAACGCTCGCGCCGGGCGTTATCGGATTTGCTGTCATCGGCGGCACGCTCCGAGGAACCGTGCCGCCGCGAAGAAAGTGAAAAGCCAAATTTTCGAGTTTCGGAGGCGTTATGAACCGGACTAAATGGAATGCACTGGTAGTTCTTGCCGCATCCGTGGCGGCCCTCTCCGTTGGCGCCGCAGCTGCCCGCATTGCAGGATCAGGCGCCGCTGCCGCGCGCCGGGCCGCTCAGAGTTCGGCCGCGATTACCGGAAAAGTGTCTTTCACCGGCACGCCGCCCAAGCGCGCTCCGCTCGACATGTCCGCCGATTCCGTTTGCGCCGGAGAGCACAGCGAGCCCGTCCTCGCGCCCGACGGCGCCGTCAATTCCAATGGCACGCTGCCCGATGTATTCGTTTACGTTGAAAAGGTTTCCGGCAAATTCCGCGTCCCGCCCGCGGCCACTCTGGACCAAACCGGCTGCATGTACGAGCCTCATGTCCTCGGCGTGATGGTTGGCCAGGAATTGGACATCGCCTCGAGCGATCCCACCACTCACAACGTGCATTTCATGTCCAAAATCAACAAGGCCTGGAATGAGACGCAGGAGCCCGGCGCGCCGCCGCTGATTCACAAATTCACGCGCCCCGAAATCATGATCATGGTGCACTGCAATCACCACCCGTGGATGAGCGCGTACCTCGGCGTCACCAGCAATCCGTTTTTCGCCGTCACCGGCGACCAGGGCACTTTCACCATCAAGGGTCTGCCGCCAGGTGACTACACGCTGCACGCCTGGACTAAGGCGTTCGGAACGCAGGAACAAAAGATCACGGTGCGCGCCGGCGAAACCACCACCGCCAACTTCACCTTTAAATGAATGCTCTACGGAAAGCGCATGCGTTGTCATCCCGAACCCAGCGCCGACGAATTGGGTCGGCGATTGCGTGAGGGACCTGCTTTTGCTTTCTCGGCGCTTTTTGGCCTTTCGAGTGCCCTTTACCCTCCGCCGCACTCATTCTGAGGCGGTCCGTCGAGGAGCGCCGAAGAATCCGTCCGAAGCCTCGCGCGCCCCGTGCTTTCGCCGGGTTGCCGTATACTCGCACGCACCAAATCTATGCGTGCGACCCAATCCACGACTCCTCTCCTTAAAACTCGTCGCCTTCTTCTGCGCCCGCTTGAACTGGCCGATGCTTCGCAAATCCAGCTCGTCTTCCCTCAGTGGGAAATCGTCCGCTATCTCTCGAACCGTGTCCCGTGGCCATATCCTTGCGATGGCGCGCTCGCTTTTATCCGCGACGACGCTCTCGCTGCCGCGGCGCGCGGCGAAGCATGGAATTGGACTCTTCGGCTCAAATCGAATCCCGCGCACATCATTGGGGGCATCGAGCTCCGCAAGAATGAACGTGACAATCGTGGATTCTGGCTCGATCCCGAATTTCATCGCCAGGGATACATGACCGAAGCTGCCGCCTCCGTCACCGAATTCTGGTTCGATGTCTTGCAGTTTTCCGTGCTACGCACTTCCAAGGCAGTGGCAAACGTCGCCTCGTGCCGCATCTCTGAAGAACAGGGCATGCGTATCATCGGTCGCGTCGAACGCGAGTACATCTCCGGTCGCCAACCGGCGGAAATTTGGGAAATCACGGCCAGCGAGTGGCGCGCCCGTCAACTCGCGAAGCGTGATCCCGCAATGTAGCCCCGCTCCAGCTTCTAACCACCAGCCTCCAGAATTTACCTGATACAATTTGCCGGTCATTCCTGTTGGCGTCAGTCGGGGCGTTTTTCGCCCCGGATGCGAATGAAACTAGGCAGCCACAACTCGACATCGCTTGCAGCCCGCAAGGCTGCCGCGTCCATTCCGCGCACACACCGCTTCAGCCGAGTATTCGCCTTTGACTCGCGTCCGAGGATCGCTGCTACCCGAGACGCACGTTCGGACTGTGGCACACGCAAGTCGTTGAAAATACTCGGTCGAGCACGGCATCCGCCTGGAACAGTTTTGCTCTTATTGGCCTGCGCTCTAATTGCGCCCTCGGCGCCGGCTTTCTCTGGCCAGCTGACCCCTGAGCAAGTCCGCGCGGCCTATTCCATTGGCCGCGATCAAAACCACCGCGCAGCGTTCTTCGCTGTTTACGTCCATTTGCCGCATCCGCTGCAAACCGGCCCGGACGTTCATCTCATCGAATTTCGCACCCCGTACGAGCAGGTCGCCCTTCGCGCACGCGAAAATCAGTGGAGCAACTACCTCGCGTCCGACGCGGAGAAGGATTACGAAAGCCGTCCGCGCGAAGTGATCGTTCGCTTCCTGATTTTTGAGACTCCCACCTTCGATTTCCCCGCAACCGAAGCCCATCCGGACGTAGGCGGCTTCCAATTCCGCATTTCGCAAGGTAAACGCGATATCGAGTTCAGCAAAGTGACCGTTGATGATGCAGTTCCGGTCGGAGCGGGCTCGCTCGGTTCAGGAGGACGTGGAGGCCTCGATATTCAACTTCACTTCGCCACATCCCAATTCGATCCGGAGCTTCCCGTAACCATCGAAGCCATCGCTCCCACGGGCCAAACATTCTCGGCAACGTTCAACGTCGCCGCGTTGAAATAACCGCCCGCGCCGGTTTTGCGCGCTGTGCGCGGGCGTGCTAGGGTAATCGGAAATTCCGCGCCGCCTCCTGCGCGCGGATTTTTTCGGCAAGGAGCACCGACCAATGACATGGGCCAAGCGCCGCGCCATTATCGTCACCGTTGTGATCCTGTTTTTCGCCGCCATCATCTGGGCAGCTCTGGGGCCGCGTGAACTGATGGGTAAATCGGTCCTCGTGATGGACGTGAACGGCGATATCGAAGACCAGGCGCCGCTGAACCCGTTCGCTCTGGTCACCGGCAACCGCCCTTCCGTGCTTCAGGACTACATCGGCGCCATCGATTCCGCGCGCACCGATCCGCGCATTACGGGGCTGGTGGTGCGCATCGGGGATCTCGGCGGCGGCTGGGCCAAAATCGAGGAATTGCGCTCGCATCTGCTGGCGTTCCGCGCGAGCCGCAAACCGAACATCTGCTATCTCGGATACGACGGCATCGGCAACCCCGAATACTATCTGGCCAGCGCCTGCTCCCAGGTTTGGCTGGTTCCCACCAACTCGGTCAGCATCACCGGAATGATGGCCCAGGCGCTTTTTTTGCGCGGTAGCCTCGATAAGCTGAAGGTCGTGCCCGAGGTTTACCACATCGCGGAATTTAAAACCGCCTACAACACTTACACCGAGAAAAAATTTACGCCCGCGCACCGCGAGGAAGTCGAATCGGTGCTCGGCGGCGTCTTTAATCAATACGTCACGGAGACAGCTGCGGCGCGGCGCATCGATCGCGCCAAGTTCCAGGCGCTCGTCGCCACCGGCCCCTTTTCCGGCAGAGAGGCTGTGCACAACGAATTGATCGACCGACTCGCCTATTGGGATCAGGTGCAGGACTACTTCAAGGAGCGCGGCGGTTGGAATCCGATTACCCTCGAACGCTATGGAAATCTGCTGCGGCGGTCGAGCGGGCCGCGCATCGCCGTTGTGTACGCCACGGGTGAAATCGCCTCGGGAGATTCCGGCTCGAGCCCGACGAGCGGCACGATTATGGGCGGCGACACGATCGCCGCGGCTTTGCGCAGCGCCCGGCAGGATAAAGGCGTGCGCGCCATCGTCCTGCGCGTCGATTCCGGCGGTGGATCGGTGGTGGCGAGCGAAGTGATTCGCCGTGAAGTGGAACTGGCCGAGGCGCAAAAGCCGGTTGTCGTGTCGATGGCCGATCTCGCCGCTTCCGGCGGCTACTGGATTTCGGTTCCCGCGGCGAAAATCGTGGCCGAGCCCGATACCGAAACCGGTTCGATCGGCGTGCTCGCCGGGAAAATGAATATCGCCGGCCTCTACAGCCTGCTCGGACTGAGCACCGACTACGTCGCCACCAGCGAAAACGCCACGCTCTTTTCCGAACAGCAGAATTTCACGCCGGCGCAGCAGGCCTATATTCAGAAAACGCTGCAGGAGACGTACGATACGTTCACCCGCACCGTGGCCGCCGATCGCCACCTGAGCGTCGAGGCCGTGGACAAAATCGCCAAGGGCCGCGTCTGGACAGGCGAACAGGCGAAGCAGTTGGGCCTGGTTGATTATCTCGGCGGGCTCGACCGCGCCATTGCCGTGGCCAAGGAACTTGCTAATATTCCCGAGCGCCAATCCGTCAGCATCCAGCGCCTCCCGCGGCAGAAAAGCCTTCTCGACCAGCTGCTTCAATGGGAAGAAGATCAGATCAGCGGACGAACGCCTTCGCTCGCCGCCGCGCTCCAGCAGATTCTCGGCACCATGGAGCCGGTGCAAGCCCGCGTCCCGTACGTATTGCATATTCGCTGATCGCGTCTCGCGCGCCTGCGCTGAAAGCTCCGCCAACTTTCGCTATACTCAAGATCGAGGGGTACCCAAAAACGCTTTGCGTTTTAAGGCAGTAGCCGGGTCCCCGAAGCAATCTTTCGCTTCGGGCTGCAAGTGGCGCGGTACCCAAGTGGCAAGGGAGAGGTCTGCAAAACCTTCACTCGTGGGTTCGATTCCCACCCGCGCCTCCATCACATTTCCTTGCACAGCGGCAGTTCTTCAGGTTCGCGAGATATCGGTGCCGAAATGATACGGCTCCTAAGCACGGCGTCGAGCCATTCAACCATAATCGAATTCGGATCGTGCAGCAGCGTCTCCCAGCACGTACCGCGCGTCTAATTTAGGAGAGGTGGACAGCATGAATTCAGGCACACGGAAGTCGAAAGCCCAATTGCTGGTTGACGGCGGAGACCCTCAGGAAACCCTACGAATCAGGGATTTGATCGGTCACGTCGACGGCCAGACGACCAATCCGACATTGATCTCCAGGAACCCCGAAGTTCGAAAGCTGATTTCGTCGGGCCGGAAATTCAGTATCCAGGAAGAATTGCAGGAGTACAGAAAGATCGTGCGGGCCATCTCACCGCTGGCGGGCAGCGCGGGCGTTTCCATCGAGGTCTTCGCGGACCTGAACACCACGGGCGAAGACATGCTGGCGCAGGGACGAGACATGTTTGCCTGGATTCCCAATGCGTACATCAAGTATCCGTGTACGCATGAAGGGCTGCGCGCGGCGCAGATGTCCGTCCGGGAAGCGATACGCGTGAACATGACTCTGTGCTTTTCGCAGGAGCAGGCCGCGGCGGTGTATGCGGCTACGAAGGGATCGAAGGCGCCGGTGTATGTTTCGCCGTTCGTGGGCCGGCTGGACGATCACGGCGAGAACGGCATGGATCTGGTGAAAAATATAAAGCAAATGTATGCAGCGGGAGATGGACACGTCCATGTGCTTGCGGCGAGTATCCGCCATCTTCAGCACCTGCTTGGCTCGTTTGCCCTGGATGCAGAACTTGTGACGGCACCCGGCAAGGTTTGGGACCAATGGGCCGCTGCATCGTTTCCGCTCCCTGACCAGAATTTCGTCTATCGGGCAATAGATGCCGCCGGCAAGCAGCTCAAGCCGATTGCCTATAAACCCATCGATCTAAATCAACCGTGGGAGAGCTTTGACGTCCGGCATGATCTCACCACGAAGGGCATCCAAAGTTTTGTGGCGGATTACAAGAGCACGCTGAAGCAGTCTGCCTGAATATTTTCGCCAGCTCGCAATTTACACGCCGCCCCGACGGCTGGACGACCGACCGGGGACCTCAACCGATCACGCCGTCCACGTGGCTAATCCGACAGCTCAGGTTCCGCTCCGAATGATGCGCCAAGGCTGGAGCAGTTAGGTCGCCGGCGCCGGCGGCCTATAGCCCCCTGATTACACCAAACTCAATTTCGCAGACCATGGATGTGATCTAAAATTCTCTCACTTCTCCTGGACTAAAACTTCGACCCAGTCATTTGCTTTGCCTCGGGCCCGTGCGGACTCGTATTAGGGCCGTCTCCGGTTGCTTCTTCACGCAGTTTCGATATGATAGATCGATGAAAAAGAGAATAAATTATTACAGCGACAGCCTAAAGCTCTCCGGAATACTTTCCACGCCTGACAATTCCGAAGGAAGACGTTTTCCCGGTGTCGTGCTTGTGCCAGGTTTCATGAGTACGGCGGACGCTTTCTTTCCTGGGTTCGCTGAAGAGTTGAACGCAGGTGGCTTTGTAGCCCTAACCA
>JAGWRH010000080.1 GCA_028876695.1 Acidobacteriota bacterium
CATGGTATCGGCGGCCAGGCGGCTCGCTTGCCCGGCCGAGCAAAAGAAGATCTGCCTGCCATCGTACGTCCACGAGAGATCCGTGATGTTCCCCTGGGCATGAAACACGGTTTGCTTCCGCAGCGACGGAACCTCGAGAATGGCAATCGAGTCATCGGCCCAATCGCCTCCGATTTGGACTACGCAGGCGAGGCTGCCTTCGTCCGGACTGAAGGACGCGTGGCCAAAGCCCTCGACCGCGACATCATCTACGAGCTCGCCGGCTGCTGACGCAGCATCGCCATCGGGGCTAGCGCTCTCGCGCCATTCGGGCCAGCCCGAGCATTCCGCGAGAGGCAATTCCGCGACGGGAGCCGCTTCGAAGGGCATCGCCGCAGGCAGTTGCTCTGACGCTTGCCAGAGTTGCACGCGCGCATTGCCCCCGCCGCTTGAAGCGGCGACGAAATAGTTCCCGGATTCCGACCATGCCATCGCCGATGGAAACGAATCAAAAGTTCCGAACGCGCCCAGAAATAGCTTCGCGCTGAGATCGAAAGCGTGCAGCGAGCGCGGCCATCCGCTCCATGCCGCAACTAAAAGCCGCCCCGAAGGCGACCAGGCGAATGCAGCGGGCTGCCCGGGGGCAGAAGTCCCGTGACTTCCCGGAACGGCGAGAGCGAGCAACGGCACTCCTATTTCAATGTCATAGAGCGCCACACTTTCCAGACCGCGCCGAACTAACGGCGAAACCGCGCAGATTTGGCCCTCGGGAGACACGGCGAGATGCGGCGAGCGCCCGGTGAAGACTTTCTTCACGAGCCAATTTGACTCGCGCGAAAGATCGCGCAACCCTCGCGTGACAAGAGCCGAGGAGCGCAACACCAGCGCCTGAGCCGGGGCGGGGACGATTTGCCGCGAGGATTTGTCACGCGCAGGCATAGGAGGATCAGTCGGAGGAATCGTCCGAATTTTCGATTCGAGAGCGCGCCTGGGAGATTTGAGCTTCCACTTTTTGAGTCATTTCCTTCAGTACGTCGCGGCCATATTTTTCGGCTTCGCCCACACGCTCTTTTAGTTCGTACAAATCGGAGCGCACCAACTGCTGCAGTTCAGCTTCGATTTCGGCCAGACGTCCGCGGGCTTGGCTGAGCCTGCGAATGACGCGGATCAACTCGGCGCCGGGTCCTTCGCCCTTTACGGACTCCGGGCTGCACTCGTACTGAGCCAGGATTTGCGTGAGCCGCGTTTCGTCAGCTTGTTCGTATGCCTGATTGGCCTCGGCCATCAGTTGCTGGCGCTTGAGGCGGTCGTCACGGTCGGAAGTGAGGTCGGGATGGATACGCTTGGCCACGTCGCGATAGAGGCGTTTCATTTCCGGAGAGGCCGCGAAAGCGCGCGGTTCCTGGATGGACCGCTCGCCGGCGGCGGATTTCGTCTCGTCAGCGCGGGCGCGAGCCTCGCGCGCGGCCTTCTGGACTCGGTCATTGCCGGGCTGCCGGCGCGCGAGCCGCTCCGCGAGTTGCGCTTTGTACTCGTCGAGTTCGGCATAGCGCGCGCCGATGAAATGCAGATAGCGCCGTTCGAACGCAGCGAGCTCCGCATGCAAGTTCGCAAAGCGCAGCTCGCGTTCGGCCAGTTCGGTTTCAATGGCCGCCTGTTCCGCGAGTTTGCGGGCAAGTTCCTGGTCTTCTGGTTTTTCGATGGGTGGTTTTGCGGCCGGTGCGTTATCGATCGCCCGCGGATCCGGTTTCCCGGGACGAGGCTCGGCTGCTCTGAGCGTCACGAGGTCTGCCTCTGATAGCGCGCGAGAACGCGGCGTGCCCGGGGGCGAAGAACATCCCAAACCACGGTTCAGCCGCAAGAACTCTCTATAAATTGTAAGGGGGGAGCGCTTACGCGCCTGAAAATTGGCGCGCGGCTGTTTCCAGAATCCAACCGCGCGCCAGGAACGCGCTGATTCGTAAGTTATTTCGCCGCGAGGATGCGTTCGATCTGGGAGAAGTGGTTCAAATCATGCCCTGCAGTCATTTCCACGATCACGCGAACGGTCTGCTCGCCGCGTTCGGGATGGATCGCGGATTTCTTCCAATCCTCGGGCGTGAGGGACTTGAATAGAGCCACATTTGCTTCGCGGAGACTGCGATACTGCTCGAATGATTTGCGCGCATCACGCTTTTCGTAGCGCATTGCAGCGGCCCAGGCATCCTGGTCGAAAGGCTGAATCGGTTCGCCCGGCTGGCCGAGAACCATGCGCACACGCCAGCCCATGGCGAATTCCGTGTCCGCCAGATGCGCCACGATTTCGGAGATCGACCATTTGTCCGGCGCAGGCCGCTTACGCGCCTTGGCAGGCGAGACTCGCTTGAGCAATTTCGCCAATGTCGCGGGCGCCGCCGCTTGCAGCTTTACCGGATCGCGCTCGGCCAGAAACGCGTAGATCTTCCGCTTGTACTGTTCCGCCGTTTCCTGCATCGCTTTTACTCCTCGTGACCCCTGCCGCGAGGCACGCCAAGAGGGGTCTTCGGCGCGCCAACCGCGCCTCGGGATGAATATGCTTCCTGCAACGTCACCAGATCTGGCAACGCTGGCCGGCGGGCCGCACCATCGGCGAAGTTTCGCTGCAACCAAACGCTTTCGCAAACGCCGGCGTATTCGAGAGCGGCGCGTTGGTGCGAAATTGATCGAGCGGGTGTGGGTCGGTCTTCATGTACAGCTGCGCGATCTCCGGACGATAATTGGTGGCCCACAATCGCGCCCATGCCAGGAAAAACCGCTGATCGGGCGTGAAACCGTCGATCGGCTTGGCGGATTTCGCTTCGGGCGTGGTCTGAAAAGCGCGGTAGGAAATCGTCATGCCGCCGAGGTCGGCAATACTTTCGCCCTCATCGAGATTTCCCGGTTCGTGCAAACCGTAAGCCTCGAAGGCATCGAACTGCTTGACGATGCACTCGCCGCGCTGCTGGAAGTTTTTTAGATCTTGCGGCGTCCACCAATTTTTCAGGTTGCCATGGCCATCAAATTTGGCGCCCTGATCATCGAAGCCGTGTGTCAATTCATGCCCGATCACAGCGCCGATGCCGCCGTAATTCACGGCGTCATCCGCGTGCGGATCGAAAATCGGCGGTTGCAGTATGCCCGCGGGGAAAACGATCTCGTTCATCGACGAATCGTAGTACGCATTCACGGTTGGCGGCGTCATCTGCCAGAGCGTGCGATCGAGCGGCTTCCCGATCTTAGATAAATCCCATTCGAATTCGAAATCGTTGCCGCGCAGGAAATTTTCGACGTAAGTACCGCGGGTCACGCTGTATTTCGAGTAATCGCGCCACTTATCCGGGTAGCCGATTTTCAACGTGATCATGTCCAGCTTGGCGATGGCCTGCTTGCGTGTTTCGGGGCTCATCCATGAGAGCGTCGAAAGATCCTGATGCAGGGCGGCCATCAGATTTTTAACCATGGCGAGGGCGCTGGCCTTCGCTGCCGGGGGAAAGGCTCGCTGGACGTAAAATTGTCCGAGGGCTTCTCCTAATTCGCGATCTGTGGAGCGCACGCAGCGCTGCCAGCGCGGAAGATCCTGCTTTGCACCCGTCAGCGTCCGGCCATAGAAATTGAAGTTTTCCTCCTCGAACTTGGCGGGCAAGGCCGGGGCGGCGGTGTGCAGCAGGTGCCACCGCAGATAAACTTTCCAGTCCGCCAGCGGCGCTGAAGCGATCGCCGCATCGAAAGCCTTGAAAAATTCCGGCTGGCCCATATCCGCGCCACTAAGGTTCGGATGGCCGACCTCCGCGAAGTAGGTTTGCCAGGAAAAGTGCGGCGTGGCGTCGTCGAGCTGCCGGAGGGTCATAGGGTGATAGTTCTTCTCCGGAATGCGCAAGTCAGCGACTTTGGTGGACGCTTCCGCGAGCTTGGTTTCGAGTTGCAGCACAGTCTGCGCCTCGCTCTGGGCCTTGGCCGGATTGTCCCCAAGCAGCGAGAACATTTTGACTACATGCGCCACGTATTCGGCGCGCAGCGTTTTCGAGCGCGCGTCCTGATCGACGTAGTATTGCCGGTCGGGCAGACCTAGCCCGCCCTGCCCGGCACCAGCGATCACTTCCGAGCTATTTTTCAAATCCTGCTCGGAACCGAACTGAAATCCCACGTTAACGCCCATGCTCTGCAGCCGCGCGATTTCCGCCTGCAATTCCCGGGCATTACCGATCGCCGCAATACGCCGGAACTCCGGATCGAGCGGCTTCGTTCCCGCTGCTTCGACGGCGCTCGTATTCATGCAACTATCGTAGTACGCGCCGATCTTTTGCCAGTTGGAGCCCGCCTGCGCGTGCGGGTCCTTCGATGCTTGCTCGAGGATCTGGCGCAAAAGCGCCTGATTGCGATCCTGCAGGACGTTGAAGACGCCCCACGCAGCATGGTCGGCCGGAATCGGGTGCGAACGCATCCAGCCGCCATCGGCAAATTGCCAAAAATTCTGGCAGGGGGTTGCGGAGCGATCGAGATTCGCGAGGTCGAATCCGTGGGCGGCCGATTCGGATTCTTCTTTCGAGGACGCTTGAGCGCTGCCCGCGGCGGCGTTGCCCGCGGAGTAGCCGAACACACTGGAGCAGTTGCCGCGAAATGCTTGTACTCGCGACGATGGAGACTGCGCGCGCGCGGCGGCAGGCCAAAGCACGAGCGCCACGGCGGCGATGATTGTCGCGGTGCCCAACGCTCCAGATCCGCTGAATCCGTTCGTTTGTGATTTTCTCCAGGGTGTTATCGGCTTCACTGAAGCATCCCTCACTGTCGCGGCATCGCGCGAACCGATGCCCAGCTTGAAATTTATCTCCTCGTGCGACTTCGCTGATCAATACGCCCGAACTGAAGGCTCGCGCCGGACCCACGGCACGAGGCGAAATCGCAGAGACACATTCTCAGTGGAGCGCCAACGCGTGTCAATCTCTTGCTGCAGGCGAGAGCGGCAGATGGGCGGAGTGATGGGCTTGCGCCCCGGCGGGCTCGCCCAACGGCGGCTGAACCTGATGACGCCATTTCGGAACTGGGTGTGCGAGCGCCGCGAACCTTGGACGGCGATTCCAGAGGAGCCACAACGCTCAGCCGAATTCGGGTGCCGTGATTGATTGGTATTGGGTTACGCGACCGACCCTATGACGACGCGTGTGTGGCTGAATCGGCGGCGGACGCGGATGCAGGCGATGTAGACGAGCTCGGCGCGGGAACGCGCGGTGCAGCCGCGGGACGGTGCGCGAGATTGCCGATCTGATAGAGAGCGCTGGAAGCGGCATGCTGCATGGCCAGCGAACTTTCGACGCCGCACGTGCAGCCCGGGCACTCGCGGCGCACCATGGCTTCGGACTGGCGCATGTATTCGTCCGACGCGAGAATGTCGGCCAGGTGATCCTTCAAAATATTTCCGACGGGTTTCAAGGGATAGCAACCGGTAAGGATGTCGCCATTGGAGAGCACGAAAACCTGCAAATAGCCGAGTACGCATGGCGGCTCGGCGAGCTTTTCGCGATTGTAATAGCGCGTGATGTAGTCGATTTCGTATTCCGGGCGATGAATCGTATCGCGCAGGAACTTGGCGATTTTAATTACGTCCGCTTTTGCAGGCCACATCGCTTCCAAGTCCGCGTTGGCAAGAAAATAGAGGCTGCGGCTTAGAATATTAAATTCGAGCTGGGCGCCGACCTCGGAAGCGGCGGCGGCGAGTCCTTCCAGTTCGCCGGCGGACAGGCGGTTCAGCGTGACCGACAGAACGACTTCTTTATCACGGAGCAGCCGGATGCCCTCGACCCCCAGATCGAAGTAGCCGCGAATGCCGCGAATCTGGTCATTTGTATCGCGAAGTCCGTCGATGGACACGGCGATTTTTGTGATGGGCGAATCGTTGATTTCCCGGTGCAGCTTTTTCGGGAGGAGGCCGTTCGTTTGTACGATGATCTTCTCGAAGCGGCTTGCGTCGGCGCGCCGCATGATTTCGAAAAAGTCGCGGCGGAGGAGCGGCTCGCCTCCGGTGAAGCGCAGACCAGTAATGCCGGACGCATGGATTTCGTCGAGCAGTGAGATCGCGCGGTCTGTGGAGATGGCGTCCTGCCAGCGCGATTTCCAGTAATCGCAGCTGATGCAGCGGGCCTGGCAATTCTCGGTGAGCTTAATATGCGCCGCCAACGGACGAGCCACTTGCGGTAGAAATTTCGGCGAAACTTTGCTGCCTAGCCAAACGCGCGATAGGTAGGAAGCGGGGTAGAACATGAACACTCCGGGAGCAAGGATCGCTCATCGTCAGGCGGCTTTTGGAGCGCGGCTTTCAGCGCACTCGGACTCGGTTTGAGTGTAGTTCTTGACACGGATTTTTTCAACGGCAGCAACGCATGGCCGATCCTGGGCGAACTGCCGTGGGTGGGCGAGCAACGAGATCTTGGCGAACGCACCGTGTCGCCCCTAGAAACGCACGTAAGCGACCGCGATTGCGCGGGGCGGCAGCGATGGGCTAGAGTTCCAGCGCGGCGAGCAGTCAGGGCGCGCCGGGGACTCCGCTATAGCGATGGACAAGTATCCGTCAGTGCCGAAAAGCTTTCTTGACGGGGTGGACCGCTACCGCAATCCGCGCACCCAGATATATCGCGACGCAAAGGGCTGGCGATCGATATCCGCGAAGGAAATGTTGCGACGAATCGCTGCGCTCGCGAAGGCGCTCGTGGAATTGGGCGTTCATCCCGGAGACCGCGTCGGAATTTTTGCCCCAAACTGCCCGGAATGGCACGTGGCTGACTTTGCGATTCAAGGAATCGGCGCGGTGACGGTTCCGGTGTATTTCCACGAATCCCCGGAGCGGCTGACATACATTTTGAACGACTCGGGCGCGAAGATTGCGATCACGGCCGGTGTCGCGCAGGCGGAGTTGCTCACGAAATGCCGCAAAGATTTGCCGCATCTCGAGCAACTGATCTGCGCGCGGGGACCGGCTGATCTACCAGCTGAAGTGTTGCAATACGAGACGCTCACGGCGGTGGCGGGAGAAAACGAAGTAGCGGCGTACCGGAAACGAGTTGCGGAGGTGGCGCCCGATCAGTTGGCGACGATCATTTACACGTCCGGCACAACCGGCGAGCCGAAGGGCGTGATGCTTTCGCACTCGAATCTAAGCTCGAATGCGAACGATTTCGGCGGCGATTTTAGCTTGTCTCCATCGGATGTCGGACTGTCGCTATTGCCCTTGGCGCACGTGTACGAACGCACCATCGATTACGGAAATTTCTTTCACGGAGTTTCGGTGGCGTACGTGGAGCAGATGGAGACGGCCGCCGAGGCCCTGCTCGACGTGCGTCCGACGATGGTCGCCGCCGTACCGCGCTTTTATGAAAAAATTTACGCGAACATCATCGAGACAGGACATCGCGTCGGCGGCACGCGCGAGAAAATCTTCAACTGGGCTATGCGAGTAGCCGCCCAGTCGGTTCCATGGCGTGCGTATGGCAAGCACGTGCCAGCCGGAACGCGGCTGCAGTGGCACCTTGCGGATATCCTCGTATATTCGAAAATTCGAAGGGGAGTGGGCGGACGCATTCGCGTGTTTAGCGCAGGGGGTGCACCGCTGGCTGCGGAGCTGGCGGAATTCTTCTGGAGCGTCAATCTGCCGGTCTATCAGGGGTACGGGTTGACGGAGACATCACCGGTGGTGACCGCGAACTCGCCGAAAGCGAACCGCGTGGGAACTGTTGGACGGCCAATTCCCCACGTGCAAGTCAAGATCGCGGATGACGGTGAGATCCTTGTGAAGGGGCCGTGCGTGATGCAGGGTTACTACCGCAAGCCCGATGAGACGCGGGCGGTGTTCACCGCCGACGGCTGGTTTTGCACCGGGGACGTCGGGAGGATCGACGACGGCGGATTTTTGATCATCACGGACCGGAAAAAAGAGTTGCTGAAGACGGCAGGCGGAAAGTTCGTGGCGCCCGCGCCGATCGAGAACGCGCTGAAAACGTCGCGATACATTTCGAACGCCATCGTAGTGGGCGACCGGAGAAAGTTTGTTTCGGTTTTGATCGTGCCGAATTTTGGCGCGCTTGAAACCGCGGCGCAAAAGTCGGGCCATGAACTAACGAGCCCGGCGCAGGCGAGCAGCGATCCTTGGGTGCGGGATCTACTGGCAGCGGAGATGGAGCGGCTGACGGCTCCGCTGGCGCAATATGAGAAACCGAAGCGGTTTGCGATCGTCGAGCAGGACTTTACCTTTGCCAACGGACTGCTGACGTACACATTGAAACTGAAGCGCAGAGCGATAGAGCAGCAGTATCGCGATGTGATCGAGCGCATGTACGCCGACGTGGAGGAACCGCGGCCGCAGGCGATCGGCTAGCGTGGAGGGAGGATGAGCGTAAGCCTTCGTATCAACGAGCTGATGGAATACACCGATTGGGAGCGTGCAAAGTGGCAAAACCGGCTGCGGTCCGCCGGCGACAGCGCTCTAGGTTTGGCGGCTGGCCCGAATGGAGACGGCCGATTTGAGTGTGTGGGCGATCTGGTGCGGCACATCTTTTCGGCGGAGAAGCGGTACGTCGAGAGACTCTCAAATCAGCCGCTGACTGATACCAGCGCTATTCCGGCGGGCAAAATCGAGACTCTTTTCGATTTCGGCCGGAAGAGCAGAAAGTGCCTCGAAGAATTTCTATCTACTTTTCCGGAGCAGGACTGGGATAATCCGAAGAAGTTTATCATTCTGAATTACAAAGCGACGGCGACTCCGAGAAAGATCGTCACGCACGTGCTGATGCATGAAGTTCGTCATTGGGCGCAGATTGGAACACTGTTGCGGCTAAACCGTATCATCGACGACTTTCATGATTTCCTGGCTAGCCCGGTGATGGGCGGCGGATTCGTGAAACAGGAGTGAGCGCCGGCCGCAAGCGTGCGCGAACGGTCTCGGGGCGGTAGAATAAGGGCGGAGAATTGGGAATGGATGACCAACTGGTGATTGCAGGACGAGCGTTCCGGTCGCGGCTGATCGTGGGCACTGGCAAGTACCGCAATTTTCAAGAAATGGCGCGGGCGCACGCGGCCTCCGGCGCGGACATGGTGACCGTAGCCGTGCGGCGCGTTAACCTCACGGATCGCAGCAAGGAATCGATGCTCGACTATATCGATCGAGATCGATTTTTCATCCTGCCGAACACTGCGGGATGTTACACGGCGGACGAAGCGGTCCGGACGGCGCGATTGGCGCGCGAAGTCGGGCTTTCCGAATGGATCAAGCTTGAGGTGATCGGAGACGAGAAGACGCTTTTTCCGGACACCGAGCAACTGATCGAGGCCACACGCACGCTGGTGAAGGAAGGCTTCGTCGTGCTGCCGTATACGAATGACGATCTAATTGCGGCCCGCAAGCTGGTTGACGCGGGCGCGGCGGCGGTGATGCCGCTCGGAGCGCCAATCGGATCGGGCATGGGCATTCAGAACCTGGCGAACCTGCGTATTTTGCGCGAGCGGATCACCGAAGTACCACTCATCGTCGATGCGGGAGTCGGCACTGCGTCGGACGCGACGGTCGCGATGGAACTGGGAGCGGACGGTGTCTTGATGAATACGGCGATTGCAGGCGCTCAAGACGCGGTGCTGATGGCAGAGGCGATGCGCGCGGCGGTAGAAGCCGGGCGAAAAGCCTATCTCGCGGGAAGAATTGAGAAGAAGCTGTACGCAACGGCATCGAGTCCGCTCTCCGGGGTGGTGCGTTAGGGAAGAGCGGCTGACGTTCCACGTGCTTCAAGGCAGATAATGCGAGTCGCACCCACTAAATCGTGTTGCGCCGCGTGTCAGCGAAAAAGAATGTGCCACGAAATATCCACGAGCGCGTGGATCAGAACGCCCGGGACGAGCGAGCGGGTCCGCATCCAGGCCAGTCCATAGAACAGCCCTGCGATCGAGGCGAGCGCCACATATTTCCAATTGGGAAATGGCGCGTGAAGAATATGCGAAAAGCCGAAAATGATCGCTGCGACGATCAAGCCAAGCCAGGATCTCTTCAGGGTTCTCGACAGCAAATTCTGCAGCAAACCGCGAAACAAAAACTCTTCGGGCCAGGCGGTGAAGAACAGAATGCCGATGATCGTTAGCGGGGCCGCTCGCAAACGCCTGAGCGACGGTTCCCAATGGATGAAGCCGAGGCGGAGGCCGAGTGGAATCGCGATAGCGGCAAAAACGGTAAAGAGAATCGCGAAATGCGCGAAGTAGCCGCGACGCCAATCCACTGCGTAACCCACGCCGTCCAGCCGGCGCAACATTACGAAGGCGGCCACGCCGGTTGAAAGCGCCAGGAGAATTGCAAGCGTGTGGGTCATCGGCTGCGGGTAGGGAAACAGCCGGTAACTTAGGCGAAATTCGACGGGAAGCCACAGCACCAGCACGGCGAGAAAATCTTCCCAAGTGGCGCCAGGTTTTCCGGCGCTGCGGGAAAGGATGAGAGCCGGAGCGATCACGTAGGCCGCTCCCGCGACTGTCAGCCACGGCCGGTTCTCCACTGCGACCGAATAAATCAGGAAAAGCCCAAGGGGAACCAGCGGCGCGAGCAGGCCCACCCGCGAACTGACGGAACTTTGCAGCGACTGTTGAACGCTCGGGAGCGCTAGGAAAAACTCGAAGGCGAATAGCGCGGCTGCGATGCCGACCGCGAGGGCCAGTCGCGGCCCGCCAAAGCCGAGTAGCGTGCCGTAAACTGCCGCGAGCGCGACGATCACCGCCCAGATGGTGACCGCGGCCGAGAAGGGCATCTCTCTCGCGCTAGATTTTGTCGCCACGCGAATAGATTTTAGCGGAAGTGCAATCAAGCCGATAAAAACTTGCTTTGCCAGCGCAGCTCAGCGATTCTGGACGAACAAGTCTTCGTACGAGGAGCGAATGGGGACCGCTATCACCCCGAAGCGCAGCGGCGCATCGGCGGCCGTGGGAGCTCAGAGACTCGGATACATTGACTGGCTGCGCGGCCTGGCCTGCCTGGGTATGTTTGAAGTGCACGCATACGATGCGTGGCTTGGCGGCGCGGCGCGACACGGAAAAGTATTTTTCTGGTCGCAATTCAGCGGGACGCTCCCCGCACCGCTGTTCGTGTTTCTTTCCGGAGTGGCGTGCGCTCTGGTTACGGACCGCATGCGGCGGAAGGGATCTGCCGAGCGCGCCATCGCGGCAAAAATGATTCGCCGCGGCTTCGAAATTTTCGCGTTGGGACTGCTGTTTCGCGTGCAGGAGTTTGCGCTCGCGTGGCCAGCTGCGCCGTGGACGGATTTGGCGCGCGTGGACGTGCTGAACCTCATCGGGCTGTCGATTGTGGCCATGGGAGTGATCAATTGGATTGCGCGGACACGCGTGGCCAGCACGGCACTGGGCGCGGCCGCGGCACTGGGCGTGGCGATGGCAACGCCGCCGCTCTACACGACCTGGAGCCCAAATTGGCTTCCTTGGTACCTCGAGTCGTACATCAACGGAGTGCACACGTTCGGCATGCCGCAGCCTTGGCTATTTCCCATGTTTCCGTGGTCGGCGTTTGCGTTTGCGGGCTTGGCGGTTGGCATGGTTCTCTTCGCGGACTGGCCGTCGAAAAATCCGGCCAAGGCCGTGGCGATGCTCGGCGCCGGCGGAGTAGTGCTCTTTTGCTTGGCACGCGCGCTCGACCGGAATTCCGTGCGGCTCTACGCGTCGTACGACTACTGGCACACCAGCCCGAACTTTTTCCTGGCACGAGTGGCCATCTTGTTGATGCTGGTATTGGCGGGTTTTGCGTATTGCCAATGGGGGCCGGGACGAATCAAATTCAGCCCCCTGCGGCAAATGGGGCAGACGTCGTTGCTCGTCTATTGGGTGCACATCGAGTTCGTGTATGGAAAATTTTCGATCCTGCCTAAATCGGCAGAAAGCGTGCCGATGGCTACACTGGGGCTGGCGATCATTTTCGCAGCCATGCTGTTGCTCTCCATCGCGCGGACGCGGACCAAAGGCCGAGCAGCGGAGGTTTGGGCGAGGGTTCGACGCCGGGCTGGACACCTGCTCGGAGCGGGAGACGTGGTTCCAGAAGGCTAATTGGTTTTTGCGGGAGTGTCGGGCCGCGACGGATGGGCAGACGAACTTCCGCCGCTGCCCGATTGATTCGGCGGCGACACTTTAAAGATGTATTCGCCCGGACGCGCAAGGCCCATCTGTTCGCGCGCAATGCGTTCGATGGCCTGCGGATCGGTCTTCAGCTGATTCACGCGGTTCTGCAGTTTCGCATTCTCCTGATTCATGCGATCGATTTCCTGCTGCTCGCGGGTGGCTTCGTGCTGCGCGCGGCGCATGGCGAGAACGCCATGCACGCCAAAGACGTCCTGAAGGACGAGCAGGCCAAGACCTGCAAGCAATATCCACAGCAGATTGCGCCTCCAGAACTGGCCCATCTGTTCGGCGAACGATTCGAGCCGCTGGTCGGCGGCTTCGATCATCTTTGGCGAAATATTGTAGTGTCGCAGATTCACCCGTTCACCCATGCTTGCGCGGCGGCGGCAAGCTTCCTCGATTCCGCCGGGCTCGAAGCCTCCGCGTAAATCCGGATCACCGGCTCGGTGCCGGAGGCGCGCATCAAAAGCCAGTCGCCATTCTCAAAGATCAACTTCACACCGTCAATGCGATTCGTGCGAGCGATGCGCCTTCCTGCAAACTCCCCGAAATCGGCGCCGAGGCGCTCGGGGAGGCGCGCTTGTATATCCGGAGGCAGATGCAAGTTTAGGCGCATCGGCCAGTATTCCCGGCCAACGCGCCTGAAAAGGTCGTGCAGCTGGTCCGAGAGCGACGCCTGGCGCGCCGCAATCATTTCGGCGACCAACAGGCACGCGAGAATACCGTCTTTTTCCGGCAAGTGCCCGCGGATGGTCATTCCGGCGCTTTCTTCGCCGCCGAGCGAAATCTTGCCCTCGCGCAGCAATGGGCCGACGTACTTGAAGCCGACCGGTGTCTCGTACACCTGCCCGCCGTGAAGCTGCGCGACGGCGTCCAACAGTTGCGTCGTTGCCACACTGCGCGATGCGCCAAGTTTGTATCCCCTGGTTTCGAGGAGGTAATCGAACAAGAGGCCGAGTATGTGGTTTGGAGAAACGAACGATCCATCGCGATCGATGATGCCGAAACGATCCGCGTCACCGTCCGTTGCGAGTCCGGCGAGCGCGTGCTGCTCGACGACGATCTTTTTCAACGAGGGCATCTTCTCGTCGGACGGATCGGGCCCGCTGCCGTCGAAGAGCACGTCGCGATCGGTACGGATCGGAAACACGGAAACGCCGTCTTCCTTGAGAATGCGATCGAGCCAGCCGGCGCCGCAGCCGTGCAGTGCGTCGTAAACGAAGATTCCTTTGGATCGGCCGAGCACATCGAAGCGGATCATTTTGTGAAGCTGCTTGAAATACGGCCCGCGCGGATCGATTGATTCGAAACTGGCTGGCTGCTCATCGTGCGCGGGCGAGGCGAAATCGTCCTTCAAAGCCGCGGCGCGCTTTTCGATGTCTTTGGTTATCTCCGGCAGCGCGGGACCGCCATCCGGACCGGAAAACTTCAGGCCGTTGTATGCCGCCGGGTTATGGCTGGCGGTGATGTTCACCGCTCCGTCGAGCTTGCCGTATATCACGGCGTGCGCGATTGCGGGCGTGGGCGTGGCTTCGCGGCACATCAGCACGCGGCAACCGCGCTCGCGCAGGACCGACGCCGACGCGCGCGCGAAATCTTCGGAGAAGAACCGTGTGTCGTAGCCTACGATAAGGACCGGCGATTTTTTCGTTGCGCACAGATGGCCGGCAATAGCAGCGGACGCGCGGCGCACTCCGGCAAACGTGAAATCGTCGGCGATGATGCCTCGCCAGCCGGATGTGCCGAAATGAATTGCCTGACTCATCGTTTGTCTCGCAGGGCGGAACATTGTATCGTGTCGCGCAAGCAGCGGGGAATCGAAGACGGCCTCAATCACCGATTCGGAGTGGCCATAGGTCTCGCGCGGAGTCATGACGGACAAAATTATCGCACTGGTCACCTGCGCGTCGCGAGTTGAGGCCCGCCGAATCGCCCGGGTGCTCGTGGAGTCCAGACTGGCAGCTTGCGTGAATGTGATTGGGGCGCCGGTTGAATCGATTTACACCTGGCAGGGGAAGGTCGAGACCGCGCGCGAGTTTCTGCTGCTCATCAAAACGTCACGGAAGCGATTCGCGGCCATAGAGTCCCGGGTGCGCCGGATGCACAGTTACGACCTGCCCGAAATTGTGGCGGTGCCAATTGAGCGCGGCTCGCAGCCATACCTCGCTTGGATCAGCAAGACGACCAAACGTGCAAAGGCGCACGCGTAGTCGCGCTAAACGCGCCAGCTCGCCCTTATAGCAGCGCTAACCCCTGATCGAGATCGGAGACTAGATCCTCCACGTCTTCGATTCCCACCGATAGCCGGATCAAGCCATCGGTGATGCCAAATTCGCGGCGGGTCTCGGGTGCCATTGAGGCGTGCGTCATGGTGGCGGGATGGCAGATCAGCGTTTCAACACCGCCGAGGCTTTCGCCGAGCGAGCAGATGCGCAGCGAGTTGAGCATCTTGCGGGCCGCTTCCTGCGAACCGACATCGAAGGACATCATCGCGCCAAATCCGCGTTGCTGGCGCTTCGCCAGTTCGTGCTGAGGATGCGATGGCAACCCGGGGTAGTTCACATGCTTGACCTTCGGGTGTGAGGCCAAGTGCTTGGCAATTGCGATGCCATTCTCGTTGTGGCGCTCCATGCGAACGGCTAGCGTCTTGACGCCGCGCGACACCAAAAAGCAATCCATCGGTGCAAGACCAGCGCCCGCGGCGCGCTGGATGAATTGAATTCGTGCGGCCTCCTGAGGCCGCGAGAGAATCACGGCGCCTCCCGTGCAATCGCTATGGCCGTTTAGGTATTTCGTAACTGAATGGACGACCACATCCGCACCCAGCACGAGCGGATTCTGGAAATACGGGCTCATGAACGTGTTGTCCACAACAAACGTAAGATTCCGGGAGCGAGCCAGCGCGGAGACGGTGCCAATGTCCGTCACTACGAGTGTAGGATTCGTAGGCGTATCGACGTAAATCATCTTGGTCGACGGTTTAATAGCTTCTTCAACCAGGTCGAGTCGCGTCGTATCGACGAAGCTGAACTCCAGGCCGAATTCAACCAGCAGTTTGGTCATCAGCCGATACGCGCCGCCATAAATTCCTTTGGTGACGATTACGTGGTCGCCGGGACGCAGCAACCGGAGGACCGAATCAATCGCGGCCATACCCGAGGTAAAAACGAATGCGCCGATTCCGCCCTCGAGTTTCGCGAGCGTGCGCTCGAGAGCCTTGCGGTTGGGGTGATTGGTGCGGGCGTAATCATAACCTCTGCTCTTGCCAAGCTCCTCGAGAACGTAGGTGGACGTCTGATAGATCGGAGCCACCACCGCTCCCGTGAGTGGATCGGGCTCCTGGCCTACGTGGATTGCGTCCGTTGAAAATCCCATCGACCGCCTCCTGTGCGCGAAATCGGTTCACCCGGGCGATTGCCGCGGCTCTGATCAGCACAACTGAAAAACAAAACATCATAACCCGGCAAAATAGTACGTTGCGCCGGCAACGTTAACGTTGTTGAGAGCTGCGCGGGATTGGAGTAAAAGAGTACCTCAGATGATTAGCAACCCTCATTTGCGCCGACTTCGCGCCGTAGTTCGCGCGGCGGCGTTCGGTTCGGCAGCGGCTTTGTGCGTTAGCGTCTGCTTCGCGCCGATGCGCGCCGGCGTCCGTGCGCGAGGCGCCATCTCCAAGGTTGTTCGGACGCAAGACGACAAATCCGACGCAGCGCGCACGACCAAGTTGCATATCCTTGTCCTCACGAACGAAGGTAAGCCGGTGGGCAATGCCAGCGTGTATGTCCGTTTTTACACAGGCGGCGGTCTTTTGCACCACGACAAGTTGGCGGAACTGGACCTAAAAACCAACCAGGACGGTTCAGTGAAAGTGCCGCCCGTCCCTCAAGGAAGAATTTTGATCCAAGTGATTGCCAAGGGCTGGCACACATTCGGGCAATGGTACGACGTAGATAAAGACGATGAGTCGATCGAGATAAAGCTGGAACCCCCACCACACTGGTACTAATTGGCCCACAATCGAGCGGAGTTTATCACTCCACGCGAATTTGGACGAGCCTCGCGTCTAGCTGCGGGCGCTTTGAGCCGTCACGGCTCGGCCTAGTTTACGCAGCCAGGATTGTTGCCCGAAAATTGTGCAAAGAGCAGTAAGCGCCGCGTTAGCCAGCGATTTCGCAATCTCGCGAGCGCTTTTCCACATGGTTTTCAACAAAACTGTTGAAAACTTTTCGGAAACTCATCGACGGCAGCTCGACTGCGTGAAGTGTGGCGCGACACTTGCTAGCGCGGACAAAAAAACCAGCAGCGTCGCGCGCGGTCAACGCTACTGATCAACGCATTGCAATTCCTGCAAGGGTGACCGTACTATGATTTCGCACTGCACGATCCCTGTTCTGCTGCGAAATGAAACAACTAATTCTCAACGCGGATGATTTTGGGCTCACCAAGGGTGTCAACGAAGGAATTATTCGAGCGCACCAGCAAGGAATCCTCACCAGCGCCACGTTAATGGCCACGAGCCGCGCGTTTGACGACGCCGTAGCCCGGGCAAAAGCCGCGCCGAAGCTCGGCATCGGTTGTCACTTAGTACTGGTCGGCGGGTCGCCGGTCGCGTCACCGGACGAAATCCGATCGCTGGTCGATGAGAACGGAAGATTCCCTCGCACACTGCCGCAACTTGTGCGGAAAGTGAGCTTGGGCGACGTGCGGCCCCGTGATATTGACCGCGAGCTGTGCGCCCAAATCGAAAAAATCCGCCGGTCCGGCATCGAACCGACGCACGTAGATACGCATAAGCACACCCATGCACACCCGGTGGTGATGAACGTGCTCGGGAGAGTAGCGCGCGAGATGGGGATTACGCGCGTGCGGAAGCCGGCGGAGGATTTGACGGCTTCATGGAGAAGCCAGAAGGCGGGTGAGCGATCCTGGACGCAATTGGCCTCGGCGGCGGCGGTGCGGGCCGTTACACCATGGTTTGAGTCCCTTGCGCGACGTTACGGCCTGCGGTCCCCGGATCACTTCCTCGGGCTGGCGATGACAGGCAGGATGAGCGCATCCGTCTTAGGCGAACTGATCGCGGCGCTCCCCGAGGGCACGACCGAAATCATGCTGCACCCCGGCATTTGCGATGCCGATCTGGTTGCCACCGGTTCACGGCTGCGAAAGCAGCGCGAGATTGAGATGGAAGCGCTGCTTGCGCCGGAAGTGCGGGAAATTGTCGAGCACCGCGGCGTGCGCCTGATCACCTACCGCGAGCTCAACTAAGGCCCTGATTTAGCTAGCGCAGCACGTCGGCCGTGAACGCCTGCTACTCAAGATCGGGCGGTGTAACTTTAGCGATCCAAGCATCGTAATCGCCCGTGTAGCCCACACGCTGCTGGAGCGCCCGTATGCGCTGTTCGATGGCCATTAGCTGCTCGGACGAGAGCGCAGGCCAGCAAGCGACGCGGTCAACTGCAGCTTCGGCTCTTTCCGCTGCGCGCGCTTCATCCATGGGACGCATACGTGCAGGATCATTCGTACCGGAGGAGATGCGAGCGTTTTCCTCAATCAGCTTTTTCGTCACCTGTTGGCTGTGGACTAATGAGACCCGAATATTTCCCTGACCGGTAACCACATTCCCGACGCCAAACACGTGCGAATGCTCAACGTGACGAGGCGCAGCCTCATCTTTGAACGCGTAGTACTCCCCATTCATAGAGATTCCCGGAAGAACCTCGGGCACCGAACCGATGGAACTGATCACCAGCGGTGCGCGAATGTCCTGCTCGGTTCCAGGAATCGGCTCCGAGCGGCGCCCATCAATTTTCGTTTCGGCCACTTTCAGGCCCGTCAGGCGGCCGTTTTCGACGATCAGGCCGGTCGCAAGGCGGCGATCTTGAAAACGAAAAAGATATTTGTCGCGGGCGAACCGCAACACTTTTTGTCGAACCTGTTCGGTCTTCGCGATCTGATCCGGCGTGGCATTGTCCGGAGCCTGCGCGAGGGGCATATCTTGCTCGCGGCGACGGTAGATCAGCAGGCAACCTCTTACGCCCAGCTCTTCCGGACGGATCCCGTGCTCCTTACAGACGGCGGGAATCCCCTTTTCCAGCTCGTGGACGTCCGTCTCAATGCCTCGGGCCCGCAGCGCGCGTTCGTAATTTTCGAGCTGCAGCACTTTCACAACGTCAATCGACGCAAGCCCGCCGCCGACGACCAGCGCGCCATCGGGCGTTTCATAGCGCGGACCGCCGTAGCTGCGCTCGTTTTTGTGGTTATACCAGTAGATGAACGGATTCTGGTAAACCAGGCCCTTGCCGACGTACTCGTTCGCGCCGGGAACGCCCAGGTCGCGATCGCGCCATGCTCCGTTGGCTAGAATCACTGCTGAAAATCCCCAATTGTTCGCGAGATCGTTGAAATGGACGTCGCGGCCGAGCTTCGTGCAAGGGATGTAGTACACGCCGGGTTTTCGCAACCGCGCATCGATGCGCGCGTATTCCTGCTTGCGCTGTTCGACGTGCCAGCGTGGCAGCCCGTCCTCGATCTTTCCGTAGGGCCGCGCGTTTTGTTCGAACACGGCCACTCGAATTCCGTGGTCGGCCAAAATTTCAGCGGCGACCGAGCCGGAAATCGCTCCACCAATTACCGCGACGAAATGTTCCGGGGGATTCACCACTATCGGGTCAGGGCTCCAGATATTAGACGAAAGGCACCGGGATTGTACATCGCGGCCGCTCGATTCCGATGTGCGCTCTTGCGGGAACTCGCGGAGCGAAAAGGTTGTGGCCATTGACTCCGATGGCTGCGGAGCGGTTCAATTTGATATAGTGCCGCAACGAAGGCACGCCGAGGGAGTCGAGCGGATTCCTCGTGGATACGCGGGAGGCGAATTCTATGCACGTTGGATACGGCACCGGTTTTCAGCACCTCGGCGATTATCCGGACGATCTCTTCATCAAGCATGAGTTGGGCTTGTGCATTATGGCCGAAGAACTTGGCCTGGATTCCGTGTGGGCCACCGAACATCACTTCGATAATTACTCGATCAGCCCCGACGTGCTTCAGTTGCTCTCGTTTATCGCCGGTAAAACCAGGCGCGTGAAGCTCGGCTCCATGGTGATCGTCGTGCCGTGGCACGATCCGGTGCGGCTCGCCGAACAAATCGTTCTGCTCGACCATTATTCGGGCGGGCGATACATCCTGGGTGTGGGCCGCGGCCTTGCACGCCGCGAGTTCGAGGGCCTCCGCATCGATCAAGGCGAAGCGCGGCGGCGCTTTGATGAATACACGGAGCTGATCCTGAGCGCGCTCGAAACCGGCTTTATGGAAGGCGGCGAAACGCTTAAGCAGCCTCGGCGCGAAATTCGTCCGCGTCCGTTCAAATCCTTCAAGGGACGCTCCTTCGCCGCAGCGGCATCGGCCGATTCTGTCCCCGTCGTCGCGCGGCTTGGCCTCGGCATGCTGGTGATCCTGCAGAAGCCGTGGAAGCAGGTGACCGCCGATTTCGAGCTGTACCATCAGTGCTGGCAACAGCATCATGCCGGAACCGAGCCTCCCAAGCCGTTCTGCTCCGGCTTCTGTTTCGTGGACGAAAGCGCCGAGCGCGCTGAGGAATTGGCCCGCAAGTATCTTTCGGCAAATTATCGCGCGGCTCTCGACCATTATGAAATCCTGGGCAAGCACTTCGAAACCACGAAGGGCTACGAGCGCTATGCCGAAATGAGCAAGCACATGAACAGAATCGGTACGGACCAGGCCGTGGAAGATTACATCCAGCTCATGGCTTGGGGCACACCGAAGCAGGTGCTCGAAAAATTCGCCGCCATGAAGGATCTGACCGATATGCAGGGCGTGATGCCGAACTTCCATTTTGGTGGGATGCCGTACGAAGAAGCGGAGCGCAACCTCAAGTGTTTCGTCAAACACTGCAAGCCGGAGCTCAAGAGCTGGCCAGCGGCGTCATTGGAGGAGCCGAAGGAGCTGGCACTGACCGCGGCTTAATTGGCCGAAGATCGGCGGCAGGCGTTTACCCGCCTGGTAAGCTTCCAATTATAGGTAAACTCTGCTATCGCTGAAGCTTGAAATAGACTACGGCCAGCGGCGGCAGTTTCAGTTTGATGGAGTATGGCCGATCGCTCCATGGGACCGGCTCCGCCATCACGCCTCCGGCATTGCCCACATCCGATCCGCCGTAGAAGCTTGAATCCGTGTTGAGAATCTCGCGATAGTAGCCGGGACGCGGCACGCCGATGCGGTATTCGCGCACGACCGGCGTGAAATTGCACACCGCGGCTACAAAATCATCCGAGTCCTTGGCGCGCCGCAAGAAAGCCAGAACGCTTGCCGCTGCGTCGTTCACTTCGAGCCACTCGAATCCGGACCATTCGAAATCGACTTGGTGCAGCGCCGCTTCCTGCGCGTGCAGTTGATTGAGGTACGCGACGAGACGCTGAATTCCGCGGTGCGGCGGCGAATTTTCAAGCGCCCATTCCACCGATGCCTCATGCCAGAATTCGTTCCGCTGCGCCAGTTCGCTGCCCATAAACAGCAGTTTCTTGCCGGGATGCGCGTACATGTAGCCGAAGAGCAAGCGCAGGTTTGCGAACTTCTGCCAGTCGTCACCGGGCATTTTTTCGAGCAATGCCCGCTTGCCGTGAACGACTTCATCGTGCGAAAGCGGCAGCGCGAAATTTTCATGGAAGGCGTATAGCATCGAAAATGTCAGTTCACGGTGATGATACTGGCGATGGATGGGATCTTGTGA
>JAGWRH010000081.1 GCA_028876695.1 Acidobacteriota bacterium
AAACGGCTTCCACGACGACGGCATCAGGAAAAGTACGCTGGCGCCAAGCCACTGTGCTCCGGCCTCTCTCGCGGCGCTCGCAAGCTTCTCCATATCTGCTTCGCTGTCCGTAAGCCCTGGCAGGATCGGCATGACGAATACTCCTGCCAAGATTCCGGCATCTCGCAGCTTGCGCACTGCCGCGAGCCGCAAGTCCGGCCGTGGCGCACGCGGTTCAAGCAGCCGCGCCAGCCGGGTCCGCACTGTCGTCACCGTCACGTTCACCGTAATCGACGACCGCTCGCTGATCCGCTGTAGCAGGTCGATATCCTTGGCCACTTGGTCCGACTTCGTGGTAATGGAAACGCTCAATCCCTCGCGCTCCGCCATTTTCTCCAATATCGACCGAGTGGCCCGAAACTCGCGCTCGGCAGGCTGGTAGGGATCCGTTGCCGTCCCCAGGGCGATATGTTCACCCCAAATCTTTTCGTCGCCGAGCTCCCGCTCGATGAGGGCCGGTGCGTTCTGCTTCACGTAAATCTTCGATTCGAACTCCGCGCCGTCGAGTTCCATATATTCGTGCGTATAGCGAGCGTAGCAGTAGCGGCACCCGAATTCGCATCCTCGATAAGGATTTATGGTCCAGCGGAAGGGCACTCTTTCGGAACGACACTCGTTCAAAATCGACCGCACCGGCAGCAAGAAGTATTCCGTACCTCGTTTGGCCTCTGCGCGGGGGGAGGAGGCGGCGAGCCGCGCAATGCCGACCAGTTCCGTAGCGGGCTTCGTACTCCGGCTATCCGCCGGAGGGGGCGCGGAAGCACCGCCCGGCTCACAGTCGCCGTGGCGGACGGCTAGGGGAAATAAGGTGAGGCTGGTTTCCTTCTCGCGCCACGCACGGCGTCGCAGCGTCGTTGGTTGCGCTCGAAGGATGGGGTATGTGGCCATTGGCAGCCTCGCCGCACAAAAGCAACATATTCGCTTTTATTTCGCCTGTCAATAGCTTTTATTCGCCTTTTATTCGCTATTGTCCGGGGCCGTCGCCGCCCTGGAAATCTCATCCGTCATCCTGCGCTCCCCTCCGGGCCCTTGCGTTTATACTGATCCTCTGCGCTATTGGGAGCCATTCTGTGCCGGAAGTGGGAATCCTCATCGTCGATGATGACGTCGCCAGCCAGCAAGCGCTGAAAAGCGTTCTCGATTCGGAAGGCTGGCGCGTGCGCATTGTGCCGGACGCTTCCCGGGCGCTCAACGAACTCGCCAGCGGCGCGTGGAGTCTGGCCGTCGTCAATATCGCAGTGGCCGATGTGAATGGCCCGCTTTTTGCCATCTTGCGAGAATTGGCGGAAGCGGCGGCCCGTGCGCGCGGCAACGACGCCGAATCGCCCGGGAAGAAACTCAGCGTTCTCTTTCTGGTGCCCTTGCGCTTGGCGGCCGCGGCGCAACCGCTCCTCGAACGCGAAGACCTTCCGTACGCCCTGAAGCCTTACCACCTCCACGAATTTTTCGAAAAAGTAAGCGAACTTCTGGTGGAATCCGGAGCCATGGAAGAGCCCATCCGCGCCATGGGAAATACTGGTTTCAAACGAAGTCCGATCCGCAAGCTGCGCGCCGGACGCCACGCCCGGCGCGGCGCCATGTTTGCCTCGCGCGACGATTATCAGATGACCGAAGAAGAAATGGCCGAATACGAGCGCCAGGAAGAAGAAGACCGCAAGAAGCGCGAAAAAGAGCGCAAGAACCTGGAAAACCGGGGATGACGATGCGGACAGGCCGCTGATTTCCGCGACTGAAGTTCCTACGTCGTCGCCGAGCCGGGCCTTGTCGAATGACGCTTGAACACCTGAACTTTATTCCGATCACTCGTTGAATTAAGGAGCTGAGCGATCGTCTGCTTCAGCACGGGATGCTGCACGTCTGGAGCAATCTCTGCCAGAGGCGCAAGGACGAATTTTCGCGCCGCCATTCTCGGATGAGGGATCTCCAACTGCGGAGCGCGTACGGCACCGGCCCCGAAAAGCAGAATGTCGATATCAATCGTCCGTGACTCCTTTAACCCCGCAATCGTTTGCTTCGAGCGGTCCCGTCCCAGATCGCGCTCCACTTCTAGCAGAACGCGCATCAGCTCGGTCGCAGCCAAATCCGTTTCCGCTTCGATCGCTGCGTTTAGGAACCAGCCGCCGTCGCGCACATCGACCGGCTCGGTCTCATACAGCGCCGATTGCCGCGTAACCCGTACGCCCCGCTCGCCGAGCATAGCGATGGCTCGGGCAATATTCGTTTCGCGATCGCCCAGGTTCGACCCCAGCGATAGGTAAACAACGTTCACTCCGCCTCCAAGAAGACTCCGAAACGACGATCATAAGTCCATTTCGATGCTTCGGGTGACGTTGCTTTTGGTCGAATTCCGCTGAAACGACGTGTTAACCTTTTTCGTCACATCTAATGGTGGGAAGAACTCCCTCCGGAGTAAGCCGCGCGGCAAATGTCTTCAGATTGTTGACCAAGTTGGGCCAGTGCGGCTTCCAGGTGCGGGTGATGCTGGGATCAGGCAGAAAACCTAAGGCTACTCTCCCGAGGGCGTAATTTCCAACCTGCACTCGATCACATCCGCCCTGGTCGAACGATCACGGCCGGAAGTCTGCCGAACCGGCGGCGTAACCCGGATCGGCTTCAGAAAGGGGATAGTTTGAACGTTCGATCAATCCTCGGTGCGTCCTGCCGGACTGGCTTCGTCGCGGCGATCCTCGCTCTTACTCTCTTTCAATCGCCCATCGCCTCCGCGCAGATCGCTGGCGGAAGCATTTCTGGAACTGTCGAGGACATGACCGGAGCCGTGGTTCCGGTGGCCGACATAAGCATTCGAAACCTCGCAACCGGGGTGCAGCGGACAACGCAGACTGATACGTCCGGGTTTTTCGCCTTTCCAAGCGTTCCCGTCGGGCGATACGAAATCGAAATTTCTCGTCCTGGATTTAAGCCCTACAGGCGTACCGGCATCGCGGTCGATGTAAATACGAAAGCGCAAATAGACGTCACGTTGGAAATGGGCGAGGAGACGCAGGAAGTCACCGTCCGCGCTGCGGGCGTGCAGGTCGAGACGCAAAGCACGCAAATGGGCGACGTCATCACCGGCCCCGTGATCACCGCCGTCGGTCTGAATGGAAGGAGCTACACGGACCTGCTCGCGCTTCAGCCCGGTATCGTGCCGATGTCAACTCAAACGCCGGACTCGGTCGTGATGGCCGGCGTCACGGTCGCGATTCCACCTTCTGGCGATCTCAACCCCGGAAACCAATCGGTCAGCGGCCAGCGGGAAGACGCCAACGGATTTCTGGTGAACGGGTCCGACGTCAAAGAGGAGATGAACGGCGGTACAAGTATCATCCCGAACCTGGATTCGATTTCCCAGTTCCGCGTCCTCACCAACAATTTCGACGCGGAATACGGCAATTACGCCGGCGGCATCGTGAACGTCATCACCAAGACCGGCGCCAATCAGCTGCACGGCGATGCCTTCGAATTCCTGCGCAACACGGCTCTCGATGCGCGGAGCTACTTCTCACCGGTTCGAGAGGCTTATCGGCAGAATCAATTCGGCGGAACGCTCGGCGGCCCGATTAGAAAAGATAAGACCTTCTTCTTTGGCGACTATCAAGGAACTCGGACGACCGAGGGCGTCGCTACCGGACTGATCACCGTTCCTTCGCTTGCCGATCGCACCGGCAATCTCATCGACATGGCCGGCTCATTTTCCACTCCCAGTGGCCCCGCGCGGGTCAGCGGCTCGGCGCTGGCGGCACAGCTTCAAAATTCTCTCGGCTATGCTGTTTCTCAAGGCGAACCGTACTACACGCCGGGATGCACGAGCTCCTCCCAGTGCGTATTTCCAAACGCTATCATCCCCCAGAGCGCCTGGACGGCCCCCTCTAGGAATCTGTTGCAATACATTCCCAAGCCGAACGTCGGCCCTGCCACTTTTTCCGGCGAGCAGGACGAGCGCATTCGTGACGATAAATTCGGCCTGCGCTTCGATCACGACGCGAAGCGCTGGGGCACCCTCTCCGCGTACTATTTTTTTGACGACTACTTCTTGAACAATCCCTTTCCGAGTGGACAGGGTGGCGCCACCGTTCCCGGCTTCAATGCCTTGAACCGCGGCCGCTCTCAACTCATCAGTTTGGGTGATACCAAGATGTTCGGCACGACT
>JAGWRH010000004.1 GCA_028876695.1 Acidobacteriota bacterium
ATTTCATCGCCGCCATCGTAGCAGAAGCAAGGAAATTCGACTGAGGCGATTTGAACGGAGTTGACGCGAGAGGAACCGGGAGGAAGGGCCGAATGACCGGCGTCAGAACAACTGGAACTGCATCTCGATAACCTCGCGCACCGCCGCGGGTCTGCCGTCGGGGCCTAGCGCAGGGCGCAGACGCCACGTCAGGGCAGCTTTCCTCGCGTTCTCATCGAGGCCGTAGCCAAGACCCTTCACCACTTGCACTTCGGTCACGCGCCCATCGGCGGTGACGACCGCGAGCAGTTCGACGACCCCCTGAATCTTTACTTTCATGGCTTCGTCACTGTATTCAGCGTGCGGGCAATAGAGGCATTGTGGGATTCCGTAGCCGCCGGAACCTGCGTTTGGCAGGCCGCCGCCGGTATTCCACCCCTCGCCAGGACCTAAGCCGTTGCCGTTGCCATTGCCCAATCCGTTGCCGCGTCCCTGTCCCATCGAGTCGGTATTCGCATGCGCAAGTGGATCGCCCCAGTTGGGCAACTTGGGATCGGGCATCTTGATATCCGGATTGCCGAGAATCGTGGGTTGCATGGCCACCTGCGGATGGATCGGCGGATGCACCAACGGACGAGAAAATTGAGTCCACGAGAATTTCGGCGCGGCGCCTCGGCTCGCGGGCTTAGCGTCATGCTGGCCGCCACCGCCGCCCGCGCGAAGCTTGGCGGGCTTGGGTAAAAACGGCGATACCACAGCATCGAGTGGCGTGAAATCCAGGTTACTTGCCTTGATTGCGGGCGGATGCAGCCAGTTGGCCAAAAGCAGCGGCACCAAGACGATCAGCGCGATCACCACCGCGTGCGCGCCGACGGAGATTGCCTGCACGCGCGAAAATTGCTCATTTTTCGACCAAAGTTCCTTTACCGGAACTGGCTTGCTGGTGGTTTCCAAAGGCGGCAGTTTGGGCGGAGAAATCAGGTCGCGCAGGTTCTGCCAAAACCCGACGTGGTCCTTCCAGTTGACCAGCAGGTCCGATCGCACCGGGCCTTTCGGGCCGGAGCGGAAGAGTTCCTTGATATTTTCGCCGAAGCTGCCGCCGAAACCCGGCATGGCGAAGGCGGAAGGCGTTCCCGGGCGAATCTTGACCGGGCGCTCGGTGAGGAAATCTTTGAGGTTCGACCAGAGACTTTTCAGGTTGGATTCGCGCGAAGGCGAACGAAAACGCCCCAGCTGGAGGGTCGGGCCCTCGTTGGCACTTCCGGCGTCGCTGATTCTGGCGCCAATCTCTGGCATTCGGCCACTCCAGCCCCTTCTCACACTTAGAAGCAACTGCGAAGGAAAGGATGCCCGGCTTGGGCTGGCTGACAGACCTCGCAAAACATTGTAACATACGGAACGTGAAGGGAATTTCCGGTTTCCAGAGCGCGCGTTAGCACTAGGGCAACGCGCCCCCGTTCCTCAAACATTCTGACGGCACCCCGGGGTCTCCAGCAGGTTTCCTTGTGTGCTGGGATGTCCAGAAAGGGTTTCTCAGTCTCGCAAAATGGCGAAAATCCAAGACCTGAAGAGCACTCTTAACCTGCCGAAGACCGATTTTCCCATGAAGGCGAAGCTGCCGGAGCGAGAACCGGAGCAGCTGGCGGAATGGGAGCGGATGGACATCTATGCCCAGATATTAGAGTCGCGCGCGGGAGCGCCGCTCTTCGTACTTCACGACGGGCCTCCGTATCCAACCGGCGAAATCCATTTGGGCACAGGCTTGAATAAGACGCTGAAAGATATGGTCGTTAAGTCGAAGACCATGGCCGGCTTCCGATCGCCATATATCCCGGGCTGGGACTGCCACGGCCTGCCGATCGAGACCCAGGTGGAAAAAAAGCTCGGCGGGAAGACCACGAAGGTCGCGCCAGCGGAGTTCCGAAAAATGTGCCGCGAGTTCGCGGCGCGCTACGTGGAAATCCACAAAATCGAATTCAAGCGGCTTGGCGTGTTTGGCCAGTTCGACAAGCCCTACTTGACGATGAACCCGCACGATGAGGCTTGCATCGCGGAGGCATTCATCGATTTTCTGGAAAAGGGCTACATCTATCGCGGGCTGAAGCCCGTCTATTGGTGCATTCACGACCGCACTGCACTCGCGGAAGCGGAAGTGGAATACGAGGATCACACCAGCCCGTCCATCTGGGTGAAATTTCCGGTGGTTTCCGGGAAGGTGGCAGGCGAATTGGGCGAAGGCGTGAGCGCGCTGATTTGGACGACCACGCCATGGACCCTGCCGGCGAACCGCGCGCTGGCGTTTCATCCAGGATTTGAATACGTTGTGGCGGAAACATCGGCTGGAAACTTTTTGATGGCTCGCGAGCGCGTCCGCGCGTTCGCCGAGGAACTGAAGATTGAGGTCTCGGATGTTCGGGGCGGATGGAAGGGTGGCGAGTTCGAAGGAGCGCAGTTTCACCATCCGTTTCTCGACCGGCGCGTGCCGGGCGTGCTGGCCGAGTACGTCACGCTCGACGCGGGCACGGGAATTGTTCACACAGCGCCCGGCCATGGCGCAGAGGACTTCCGCACCGGGCAGAAGTACGGACTCGAAGCGTACGCGCCGCAGGACGACGATGGCCGGTTCACCGAGGGTCTGCCGGAGTACAAGGGCAAGACGGTTTGGGAGGCGAACCCGGCGGTGATCGAATTGCTACGAAAACGCGGCATGCTGGTAGGCGAAAAAAAGATTACGCACAGCTACCCGCACTGCTGGCGCTGCGACAATCCGGTGATCTTCCGCGCCACCGAACAATGGTTCATTGGGCTGGATCGTGGCGATTTACGTCAGCGCGCTCTGGCGGAAGTCGAACGGGTGAAATGGCTGCCGGAATGGGGTCGCGAGCGCATGCGCGAAATGATCGCCGAGCGGCCGGACTGGTGCATTTCGCGGCAGCGCTTCTGGGGAGTGCCGCTGATTGTCTTTTATTGCGACGAATGCGGCCGCCAATTGCAGGATTATCACGCGCTGCGGCATGTGCTGCCGTTTTTCGAGCGCGAAGGCGCGGACGCCTGGTACACGCATGCCGCCGAGGAACTATTGCCGCCCGGAACGAAGTGCGCGTGCGGCGCGGCGAAATGGCGGAAGGAATCGGACATTCTGGACGTGTGGTTCGACTCCGGCTCGACGCATCTCGCCGTTCTGAGCGAGAAAGACGGCACCTGGCCCGCGGACGTATACCTCGAAGGGCCGGATCAGTTTCGCGGCTGGTTCCAAAGCTCGTTGTTAAACGGAGTCGGAATCCGCGGGCGCGCTCCATATAAGCAAGTGGTGACGCATGGGTGGACGCTCGACGAAAAGGGCGCGCCGATGTCCAAATCCAAAGGCAACGCGCTCTATCCGAAGGAAATATCCGAGCGTTGGGGCGCGGACTTGCTGCGGCTCTGGGTGGTCTCGCAGGATTACACGGCGGATATGCGCGTGTCGCCCGCTATGATGGCCCAGCTCGCCGAAGCCTATCGCAAAATCCGCAACACGTTCCGCTTCGCACTCTCGAATCTGTTCGACTTCGATCCGGAGCGTGATTCGCGGGCGGATGCCGATCTGTGGGAAATCGACGCGTGGATGCTGCGGCAGACGGGCGCGCTCCTTAGCCAGTGCCGCGAATGGTACGCGAGTTTCGAATTTCATCGCGTGTATCACGCGCTTCACGATTTCTGCGTCGTCGATCTGAGCGCGTTTTATTTCGACGTGTTGAAAGACCGGCTGTACACGTTCGCGCCAAATAATCGCGGGCGTCGCTCGGCGCAGATCGCGGTCTATCGGATCGCCAGCGCGCTGGTCCGCACCATCGCGCCCATTCTGGTGTTTACCGCGGAGGAGGTCTGGAAGCATCTGCCGCAGCAACAAGGGGCCCCGGCCAGCGTGCACATGGCCTATTTTGAGGACGCCGCGCGGCTGGAGAAAGCATTGGATTTGGACCGCTCGAGAAGTTGGGAGCGGCTGATGAAAACGCGCGACGACGTCCTCAAGGCGCTCGAAACAGCTCGTATCGCGAAAACGATTTCCGCTTCGACGGATGCCAAGGTGATTATCCGCGCCCGCGGTGATCAGCTGGAACTTCTGCGGAGATATGCGGGCACGCTTCCGGCGTTGTTGAAAGTATCCCAGGTGGAAATTCTGCCGGACACCACGGCTGCGGCGGAAGATCAGGGCAGTGGATTCAGCACGATCGTGCAGCACGCCGATGGCGCGAAATGTGAAAGGTGCTGGAACTATTCGACGCATGTGGGCGAAAACGCCGATTACCCGACCGTGTGCGAGCGATGCGTTGCGGCGCTCGAGCAGATCGAACGCGAAGCCGAGATGCGGGCCGAACCGCCACCTCAAAGAAACGGCGCGTCCGAAGCTCCGGGGAGCGTGGCGTCCTGATGGCCGGTGTGTCGCGATCAGGATGGGCGCTCGGTTTGCTGGCTGCCGCCGTGCTGGCGGCGGATCAACTCAGCAAACTGGCCGTGGGAAGATTCACCTCGCCTGGATCGTTTCAGGTGATCATTCCTGGCATTCTGAATCTCGTTCATACCAGTAATCCTGGCGTAGCCTTCGGATTGTTTGCGGACTCGCAGGCACCGTGGCGTGCGCCGCTGCTGATCGTTTTTTCCGTAATTGTGATCGGGCTGATCATCTGGATGCTGTGGACGCACCGCTCTGGCGGCGTGCTCGGCAGTTACGGCCTGGCGTCGATTCTCGGCGGGGCCGCGGGGAACGTCGTCGATCGCGTATTCCATCGTAGCGTTACCGATTTCATCGATTTTCACCTCGGAAGCTACCATTGGTACACTTTCAACGTGGCCGACACCGCGATCGTGATTGGCGCCGCGCTGGTAATCCTTGAGCTTTTGCGCGACGGGCGGCGCGTCGGACAGGAACACGCCTAGCTATGAATCCTGTGCTTCTTACCTTCGGCCCGTTCACCGTTTACACCTACGGCGTCCTCGTGGCGGCGGGCTTCATCGCCGGGCTGTGGTACGCGCACCGGCAGGCGCCGCGAGCAGGCCTTAACCCGCGAAAGATCTGGAATCTCGGCATCTATGGAATCCTCGTCGCGCTGGCCGCTTCAAAGTTGTGGCTGGTGTTCAGCAATTTCGAGTACTACTTCGCGTATCCGCGCGCGCTTTTCAGCCTGGCTACGCTCGAATCCGGCGGCGTGTTTTACGGAGGTGTGATCGGCGGCGTGGCCTGGGTTCTGCTCTACGCGCATTTTCAGAAATTGCCGTTCCTTTCCGTGCTGGACGTTTCGGCCGCCGGAGTCGCGCTGGGGCATGGCATCGGCCGGCTCGGCTGTTTCGCGGCGGGTTGTTGCTACGGCAAGCCCACGCCGCTGCCCTGGGGCGTAACATTCACCAGTTCGGCCGCCGCGCGCCTATCGGGAA
>JAGWRH010000082.1 GCA_028876695.1 Acidobacteriota bacterium
GCGGAGCAGATCCCCGAGCCGGTGAATTTCTTTGCGGGTAAACGAATGGTGCTGCTCGATGATGTGCTGGACGAGCTCTTCAAGCGGCGCGGCTCGCCAGTCGCGCGCCACCGCGCCTTCCGTTGGTTCGAAAGCGTTCGTTAGTTGCTCGATCGAACAGCCGGCCTTCCGGCAAGCGTCGGCGAGCAACTGCTCGCCTCGGCAGCCGTAATCGATTCCGAAGCGTTCAAAAACCGCCGCCATGGCGGGATATTCAAGGACGAGGTCGCAAGCGGTGCGGCGCTCGTACTGCGATACGGGACGAGAAGCCGTGGGTGTCGAGCGATCCATGGAAGCTCCCAATTGGTGCATTGTGGTACTGCAATACCGGTTTGTCAAGCACTTTCTTGCGCGATGCGAAACTCTCTGGCGCGCCCGTCGCAGCCGTCAGATTCGAAGAGTTTCGTGCCGGACCAGACACGCTGCTGGATGAGAGGCGAAACTCGATAGCGCTCTCCGCCGTAGCAGCGGGCCAGGTTCGCGAGCACCGTGGCGACAAGGCCTAGTCCCAACTCGTCTCCCCACGCAAGCGGGCCCCGGGGATAATTGACGCCTTTGCGCATCGCTGTATCGACCGCCTCCGCGCTTGCCACGCCCTGGTTCAAAACATCAGCGGCTTCATTGACGAGCATTCCGATGGTGCGCATTACGGCGAGACCGGGAACGTCTTTGAAAGGCGAGACCTGGAAGCCGGCGGCTTGGAGGAGTCCCACCGCGCAGGAATAGGCAACGGGATCGCACGTTTGCGCTTTGGCGAGAGCCACGCGGCCGGCGGTCATAAAGTCCAGCGCAAGGTCGATCACCACGAAGTTGCGCTGCCCGGATTCATGCGCGCGTTGGGACGCTGTGCGACCATCGGTGAGCGCGAGAGTTGCACCGCCCACTGCGATCTGATTCTCCAAGGCCGTTTGCGAGGCGGCACGGCGCACGAGGATGCCGGACCCAGCCAGCCGCTTTTCGAGCGCCTCTGCCAACCGGCCGGTAGACGAGAGCTGAACCTCATGCGGCGCTGCCACGCGAGGTTCCGTCCGCGGCTGGGGTGGCGCCGACTCTCGCGAATATGAATAGAACCCACGCCCGGTTTTTCTACCGAGAAATCCTGCCCGGACCATCTCCTGCTGAATCCACGAAGGTCGATAGCGCGCATCACCGAAAAAAGAGGTAAATAGGGATTGGCTCACGGCCAGGCCGACGTCGAGCCCGACAAGATCCATCAATTCAAACGGGCCCATGCGGAAACCGCCCGCTTCGCGCATCACAGCATCGATCGTGGCAGGCTCGGCGGCTCGCTCGGAAAGAAGGATCAAAGCTTCGCCGTAGAAGGGTCTGGCGACGCGATTCACGATGAAGCCCGGCATTGAACGCACATCGACCGGCGTTTTTCCCCACGCCCGCGCCGTCGCATGCGCCTGGGCTACAGCGCGAGGATCACTGGCAGCGCCATCGACGATCTCCACGAGTTCCATGAGCGGAGCCGGGTTGAAGAAATGCATTCCCACCAGTCGCCCAGGTACGCGAAGATTCGCCGCGATCGCGCTTACCGAGAGTGATGAAGTATTGGTCGCAAAAAGGCAGTTTGGATCGACGATGCCCTCGAGATCGGAAAACAATTGGCGCTTGACGTCGAGGTCCTCCGCGACGGCTTCGATGACCAGGGCAGCTCCGCCCAGATCCTGAAGACGCGTAGCAGAGCGAAGCCGTGAGCCAGCCTCTTCCGCATCGATGAGCGACAGCCTGTTCTTCTCCGCAAGCTTCTGAAGATTTTTGCAAATATTTTGAATCGCCACTGGCACGGCATCCGCACGCGTATCGTAAAGGACCACGGGGTGCCCGGAAACAGCGGCTACTTGCGCGATTCCCTGGCCCATGGTTCCGCTGCCGATGATGGCCACGAGGCTTTGCGGCGCTAGCGCAGCAGGTTCGATCACGGTGCCGTCCTGTTTGAAAGTGTCGTTCCCGAGACTCTCCGCTTAATCGAAACCTATGGCAGTGACGATCATCACAGCCAGGAAAACCACAGTTTTACTAGGCTGAATCGAGGTTCCGAGCGCGTATGGAAATGCTCGGCGGAAGACGGTTCGCTGCGCGAACCGAGGAGGCGTCATGCCCGCGTTCACGGGTGTGGATTATCTGGAGTTCGATTCGTTGCTCAACGACGAAGAATTATTAGCGCGACATACCGCGCGGCAGTTCGTCGATGATCATGTGATTCCGGATATCGAAGAGCACTTTCGCGAGGGCACCTTTCCGCTGGCTCTAGTGCCGCAGCTCGGCGAACTGGGATTCTTTGGATCGAATCTAAAGGGCTATAACTGCGCGGAGATGTCCAACGTGGCGTATGGACTGGTGATGCAGGAGCTGGAGCGAGGCGATTCGGGGCTGCGCAGCTTTGTCTCCGTCCAAAGCGGGCTGGTGATGTATCCCATCCACGCCTATGGATCTCCGGCACAGAAGGAAAAGTGGCTGCCTCGCTTACAAAGCGGCAAGGCGATCGGCTGCTTCGGGCTAACGGAGCCGCAGTTTGGTTCGAATCCGGGCGGAATGCTCACTCGCGCAGTCCGTCGTGGAGGCCAATATGTTTTGAACGGGGAGAAGATGTGGATCACCAATGGCTCGATTGCGGACGTCGCCGTTGTGTGGGCCAAGTGTGAAGACGAACGAGTTCGCGGATTTCTGGTGGAAAAGGGCA
>JAGWRH010000083.1 GCA_028876695.1 Acidobacteriota bacterium
AATGTTCAAAAACACCTGCTGGAGCTGATTGAAATCGGCGGACGTGACCGGCAGATTGGGATCAAACTCGCGATGCACGCGTATTTTGTGAAGCCGCAGATCATATTCGCGGAGGACCAGAGTGTCCTCCAGAATTTGGTGCAGATTCACGGGCGCGCGCTGTGGTTTGCGCTGGCGCGCGAAGCTGAGCAGACTCTGCACGATGTGATGGGTGCGCTGCGCCTGGCGGTGCAACTTATCGATGTACTCCGTTCCTCGTTCGCCTGAGACGTCTTCGGATTTCAACAACTGGCTGTAGCCGAGTATCGCAGTGAGTGGATTGTTCAATTCGTGGGCCACGCCGGAGATCAGCTGGCCGACCGCGGCCATTTTTTCGCTCTGTAGCAGTTGCTGCTGGGTATGGCGAAGGCTTTCATACGCCTCGCGCGTCTTTTCCAAAAGCAGCGATTTGTCGATCGCCGAGGCGATCTGATTCGCAACCGCGGAAATCAGGTTCAGCTCGGCGGCGGAAAACTCGCGGCTTTCGCGGCAGCCGATCATGAGCAGACCCATAATGCGGTCCTTTGACCACAGGACGGCGATCTGCGACACCGGAATACCTTCTCGGCCGCGCAACTCGTGAAATTCTCCGGGCAGGATCGGAGCCGCCCCGGAGATGACCGTCGCGTGGACACGACGAAGCTGGTCGAGCAGCGCGTCTGACAACTGGATTTGATCGAGATGGCGCGCCGCTTCCGAACGGAATCCGACGAGCACCGGCCGCACCAGCGTCTTGAACGTTTCATCGAGGAAAAAAACCGCGCCCACGTCCAGCGCGAAGAGCTCGGTGATGCGCAGAACCACGGCGTGCAAGTCTTCCAGGCCCGCACTCTGTCCCAGCAAATCGGCGATGGCGTTTAATGCGAGCAGTTCCTGATTGCGGCGGCGCACGTCGGCCTCGGCGTTCTTCAGGTCCGTGATATCCAACAGGAAGCCCTGAAACGCCACGATCGCTCCTGAGTCGTCTCTGGTAACGAAACTCGATTCGTGGCCGATACGAATTTCACCATCGCGTTTGCGAAAGCGAAACTCGAAATCGGTAATTTCGCCGTACTCGCGCAACAGCCTCTCGCGGCGCTCGTGGTCGGCGGCGTCGACGTAAACTTGCGAAGCGTCCGTGGCCATCAGTTCCTCGGGCGACTCGTAGCCGAGAAGCCGCATGAACGCGTTGTTGAAATCGACGAAGCGACCGCGGGGCGTGGAAATAAACACGCCTTCCTGCACCTTTTCAAACAGCGTGTGAAACTTGTTCTCGGCCTCCCGGCGAGTGGTCACGTCGCGAAGTACGTGAATGGTGCCGTGGCGCTTTCCATCGGAATCGTGAAGGGCGGAATGCGTGGAAACGTAATAGCCGGAAAATGAGGGGTCGAACTTCTCAGCCTCGCCGGCGGCGTGCTCGCAATAGGGGCAGCGATTCCAGGGATGATTGCCCTGCCGCAGCACTTCTCGAATGGCGCGTTCGGCCAGATCGTGCGGCTGTGCCTGAAGACGGGCGGCGAATGCCCGGTTCACGCTGATGATTTTCCCGTCCGAATCGTGAACCAAAATCAGATCTTCGATGGAATCGAACGTGTCTTCCCACTGCCTATGCGAGGACGAAACGCTGGTCATCAGGGTTAAGTTTTGCACCGCGAGCCCGAGCAGATTCGCGACATTCACTGCGTATTGTTCTTCTTCGCGCTGGTACGTGCGTGGAGCAGACGAGCCCGCGGCCAGAATTCCGAGCGGCGCGTCCTTCCCAGAAATACGCACCAGCAACATCGTGGATAGCCTTTCCGACCGGAGCCAGGGGCGTAACGTGCCGTCATCGGTGGCCTCTTGGACGATGATCGGGCGATCGCTTCGGAGGACGCGTTCGACCCATGGCTCGCCCGGCGAAACGCGGGTCAGGTCGCGGGCGGATTCCGGAAAGCCCACGCTACCGCGAACCGCGAATCGGCCGGGACGATCAGGATTTTCGAGGAGCAACACAAGCCCATGCGTGGCGCCAAGGCATTCGATTGCGTGGCCCAGAATCGCCTGAAATGCCCCGTCCGAGCGCGGCGCCTGCATTGCCTCGGCGCTAATCAGCGAGAGGCGGCGAAGCCGTTCATTGAGATCCTCCTCACGGCTGCGGCCCGCTTCCAAAACCAGGACGGCCATGGCCCCGCCCATAGCAACGCCCAGCAGTCCGTGAAACGAGATGCGTAATAGACCAAGCTCCTGGTGGATCCAGAGCGGACGATCGAACCCGTGAAGGCCGCGCAGGAGCAGTGTGGCAGCGAGCAATTTCCAGCCGGCGCCGCGGTGCCTAAATTGCGAACGCCAGAGAATCCATCCGGCGGCGATGTAAACGGTTGAGACCAGGATCGCGCTCGACCACTGCACGACGCGCGGCAAGTGCGCGATCCAGTGAAGCGCCATCAGACCGCTCTCGACCATCACAATGGAGGACCACAAGTACCGGAGAGCGGCGCCATAGCCGGCGCACTCGAGGACCGCGGCGAGAATTAGCGCCGCCAAGATCGGGGCGATGAACGTGGTGGCGCTGGATTCATCCTGGCCGCCGCGCCAAAGCGCCGCGATGCGCACACACTCCACGACGGCGTACACGGTCCAGGCTGCCAGCCAAAACCGGAAAAAACGGGCCGAATAGCCCGGCAAGAGCAGCCAATACAGCACGAGCAGCAGAAAGGCAGCGGAACACTCCAAGTAGGCAACCGCGAGAAATCCCGGATTGGAAAGCAACGCCATAATAACGAGGCGCCGACACGCGTTCCCAGATGGTGCGCCCAGCCTAGAGTTTTCCCGTGGATATCAGGAAGCCATTGCGAAACTTAGCACATGGTTAAACAATACGGCAACAAACGCCCGGCGCGTCTGTGCCGTGCCGTATAATGGGCCTCACTATCGCACCCATGCCAAAAGAAAAAATTCTGGTCGTGGACGACGAGGAAGCGATCCGGGAAGTGGTTTCGACACTACTGGAAGCGCAGGGATATCAGTGCGTTCCATGCGCCAACGGTCGCGCGGGGCTGGAAGCGTTTGAGAAGGATACTTACGATCTGGTGATGAGCGACATCGTCATGCCGGAGATGGACGGCATGAAGCTGCTGACGGAGCTGCACCGGAGAGACCTCGACGTCCCGGTAATTATGGTCACAGCGATGCACGACATTTCGATTGCGCTCGAGGCGATCCGCGCCGGAGCCTACGACTACATCCTGAAGCCGTTTGAGAAAGATCAGCTGTATCTCAGCGTGCGCCGAGCGCTCGAGCACCGGCGCCTGGTGATGGAAAACCAGGCCTATCAGAACGACCTCGAGCAACTGGTCGCCGAGCGCACGCAGCAGCTTTCCGTCGCGCTGCAGGATCTGGAGCAATCGTACGATTACACGCTGGAGGCGCTTGGCGGGGCGCTCGACGCCAAGGACGCCGAAACCGAAGGACACTGCCAGCGCGTGACGGCGTTTACGATTACGATCGCGAAGGGAATGAACGTTGACCGATTATCGTTGCGGCAAATCGCGCGCGGCGCTTTCTTGCATGACATCGGAAAAATGGGCATTCCCGACCACATTTTGCGGAAGCCGGGCCCGTTAACTCCCGAAGAGCGTGAGATTATGCGCCGCCATTGCGACATCGGTTATTCCGTGCTGGCGCGAATTCCCTTCCTGCGCGAGGCCGCAGAAATCGTTCTGGCGCACCAGGAGTTTTACGACGGTACTGGCTACCCGCGCGGCTTGCGCGGCGAGGAGATTCCGTTGGGCGCGCGGATATTCGCTGTGGCCGACACGCTAGACGCGATGATTTCCGATCGTCCGTACCGGAAGGCATTGCCGATCTCGGCGGCGCGCGAGGAAATCGAGCGATTTTCGGGTACGCAATTCGATCCGAGCGTGGTCAAGGTGTTTCTGGCGCATTCGGATCATGTGTGGCTCAATCTGCACCAAAAAGCGACCGAACCATTTATGCTCACCGAACTCGAGCGCGTGTAGGGTCGCG
>JAGWRH010000005.1 GCA_028876695.1 Acidobacteriota bacterium
GATTCGACGGTCGTTTCCTACGAAAAAGCTTTGGAGCTGACGCAGAACCGCTACCAAGGCGGCCTATCTTCCGAACTCGACGTCGCCCAAGCGCAAACACAGCTCGAAACCACCCGCGCGGAGGCAGTCGATGTCGGCGTGCAGCGCGCCGCATTTGAGCACGCCATCGCCGTTCTGATTGGAACGTCCTCGGCGTCGTTTACGCTGCAGCCGCTGCCGCTAACGATGGGGCCGCCTTCCATTTCCGCCGGTCTGCCATCGGATCTGCTCGAGCGACGGCCGGACATTGCGGCCGCGGAGAGGCGCGTCGAAGAAGCCAATGCGCAAATCGGCGTCGCCCGCGCCGCTTATTTTCCCAATCTGCTTCTGAGTGGCTCCGGCGGTTTCGAGAGCACAACGATCACCAACCTGCTCTCCGGCGCGAGCGGATTCTGGTCACTCGCCGGTTCCGCCGCGGAACTTGTCTTCGATGGCGGCGCGCGCCGCGGGATCAATGAGCAAGTCCGCTCTGTGTACCGCGCGTCCGTCGATCAATTTCGCCAGACCACGCTGGTTGCGTTTCAAGAGGTCGAAGATAATCTCGCCGCGCTGCGCATTCTGGAAAGCGAGAGCAAGGTCGAAGATGCCGCAGTGACCGCCGCGCAGCATGCGCTGGATCTCTCCAGCACTCGATACAAGGGAGGGGTTGCGAATTATCTGGAAGTGACTACCGCTGAAAGCGTGGCGCTCAATGACGAACGCGCCGCTGTGGACATCGCCACGCGACGCATGACGGCCAGCGTGCTTTTGATCAAAGCGCTTGGCGGCGGCTGGGACGTGGCCCAAATCCCCCGGCTCTAAATCCGAGACGCTCCCGGCTCAGAGAAGCGCAAACACGTGGTAGCTCGCCACCCCCAGAGCCGCGCCCAGCAGAATTCCCGCAAGGACGTCGCTCAGAAAGTGCATGCCGAGCGCTATGCGCGATGCGGCGATGAAAAGAGCGGCGATGATCAGGCAGGGCTGCAGGTAAGGATAAAAGAGTCCCACCGATACGGCCACAGCGAACGCAGTGATGGCGTGCCCGGATGGAAACGAATAATTGTCCGGCGGCAGGATGGACGCCCAGCAATGAGGCTCAATTTCGCACGGACGTTTTCGGCGGCTGCTGTGTTTGAGCGCGCGGAAAATAAAAATCCCCGCGACGGCGCTGGTACCGGCCGCCCCGATGGCGGCGAAGCGATGCTCTCCACCGGCAAGCAGCAGGATCACGCCGAACGCGTACCAGAGCCATCCGTCACCTCCGCGCGTCGCCACGATCATCGCAATTCGGAACCACCGCGGCGCCCGCCATCGATGCACGCGTCGCATCAGCCGGTGATCGTTGGATTCGATGCGGTCCCACACCACCTTCGCTACAGTCATGCCCATTCCCCAAGGGCGCGGGTTGGCGTCGCAGCCCAGCGGATTCGCCCGCGTCCCGGCCGTTCGCCGAAGAGCTCGGCAGACCATCGTTCGAGAAATACCTGTTCATCCCGGTAATTCCACAGAGTCATGACCGGGACGGCCAGGGCGAGTGGCGCCAGCAGCGCGGTCCAGGGCTTTTCGCGCATCATCTCTCGCGCGATCAGGAAGACGTCGCGGGTGAGCTTCATGAAACAACCGGACTCGCCGCGCACTCGCCCCTGCCCGGTTTTCAAGCCGTCGAAGAACTCCTGTTTTGTCCGCGCGCCGGGTACATCCGTATAAGTCGCGCCGACCGATGCCAGCGCGTGAGCGTCGCTGCCGCCGATCCCGATCTTTTGCCACCTCCGAGCCAGCCGCGTGGCATGTGCGTTGGCCTTCAGCAGCATGTGTCCGTTGCGGGTCTCGATCGCGGGAAAATAATCCCGAAACCAGGCAAAATCGTTCGTTTCGCGGCGTCCCGTGAGGCTCGAAAACACGTGATTGATGCTGAAGAGAATCCGCCGTTCAGTAAGGTACATCAGCAGACGCGGTAAATCGTTCCGCCGCCGCTGGAGCTGA
>JAGWRH010000006.1 GCA_028876695.1 Acidobacteriota bacterium
CGAGCGTTTGCGCCTGGTCAAGCAATCGACGGACCTGCATAGCGACCAGCTTTCGCAAGCAGCCATGGCCGAATTCGTGCGTCGCGGCCATTTGTTGCGGCACATCGCAAGGGTGAAGATCGTCTACCGCACGCGCCTCGAAGCCATGGAAAAAGCTCTTGAGCGTCACATGCCGGACGGGGTCACTTGGACGCGCGTCGAAGGCGGCATGACGCTGTGGCTCACCCTGCCCGCCGGATTCGATGCCGGCGAGTTGCTCATCCATGCGCGCGAGCGCGGCATCATCTTTCTTCCGGGCCGATATTTCTACGCGCAGCATCCGCAGCCGAATACGCTCCGGCTGGCGTTCGCGAGCGTGGACGAAAAGCGCATCGCGCGAGGAATTGAAACTTTCGGCGAGCTATTGCGCCAGGAGCTGCGCAAGCGGCAGCGCGGCGCGCGCGAGGAATATTCGCCGCGCGTGGCGCTGATTTAACGGTCATGTTGCTCAAACCCAGGCCGGATAACGTGTGCTTCGCGTGCGGCGGCGGAAATGCCCGCGGAATGCATCTCACGTTTGAGCAGGACGACGCGGCGCGTCGCATTCGCGGCGGGTTCCGGATCGCCGGCGACTATCAGGGCGGAGCGGGATTCGTTCATGGCGGAATTATCGCCACGATTCTCGATGAAGTGATGGCGAAGGTCAGCCGGTTCGAAAAAGATCACGCTGTCACGGCCAAGCTGAGCATTGAATATCTGCGGCCGGTGCCGGTGGATGCCGATCTGGTGATCGAAGGTTGGGAAGTTGAGCGCAACGAGCGCGACCGCTTCCGGCAGGGCGAGATCCGCAACACTTCGGGAGTGGTGCTGGCGCGCGGCACCGGGCACTTTGTCGAGATCACGCGCGAGCGGTTGGCGGAGAGCCTTCGCGGCGCGACTGCCGCGCGGCCGGACGGCAACGCTGAAAAAATCTAGGATTCCATGCTAGAGGAGCGAACGATGGACGTAATCAACGATAATCTGTGGCGCGTAAAGGTTGGGCTGGCCGAAATGCTGAAAGGCGGCGTGATCATGGACGTGACCACCGCCGAGCAGGCCAAAATCGCCGAAGACGCGGGCGCGTGCGCGGTCATGGCGCTCGAGCGCGTTCCTTCGGATATTCGCAAGGAGGGCGGCGTGGCGCGCATGGCCGCGCCTCGCGTGATCCGCGAGATCATGGACGTGGTGTCGATTCCGGTGATGGCCAAAGTGCGCATCGGGCATTTCGCCGAAGCGCAGGTGCTCGAAGCCCTCGAAGTGGACTACATCGACGAGAGCGAAGTGCTCACGCCCGCCGATGAAGAACATCACGTCTGGAAGCACGGATTCAAAGTGCCGTTCGTTTGCGGCGCGCGCAATCTGGGCGAGGCCCTGCGGCGCATCGCTGAAGGCGCGGCCATGATTCGCACCAAGGGCGAAGCCGGCTCGGGCAACATCGTGGAGGCGGTACGGCACATGCGCGCGATCGTCGGCCAAATGAAGAAACTAACCACGCTCGGCCAGGAAGAACTGGTTCACGAATCGAAGGAGCTCGGCGCGCCTCTTGACCTGGTCGCGTGGGTGGCGAAGCACGGCAAGCTGCCCGTCCCGAATTTTTCCGCGGGCGGCGTTGCCACTCCTGCCGATGCGGCGCTGGTGATGCAGCTTGGCGCGGAGGCGGTCTTCGTGGGCTCCGGTATTTTCAAATCGAGCGACCCGGCGCAGCGCGCCCGCGCCATCGTAAAGGCCACCACGCATTACAAAGATCCCAAGGTCGTGCTGGAAGCCTCCGAGGAGCTCGGCGAGGCCATGAAGGGAATCGACGTCCGCCAGCTCGAGGAAAAGGATCTTCTCCAGACCCGCGGCTGGTAACGATGCGACTGGAGGGGCTCCGGCAGGAGCGCTGCTTGCCGCGTACCGATTTCGTGCGCAACTGCTGGCGTTTGAACCTCCTTCGCGGGCGACAGCGGCTCAGCGACTCGCATGAGCGAAAAAATTAAAATCGGCATCCTCGCCATCCAGGGCGACTACCAGGCCCACTCGAAGATGCTCGACCGGCTCGGCGTGCCGTGGACCTACATCCGGCGGCCGGAGGATATCGATGGCATCGGTGGCATCATTCTGCCCGGCGGCGAAAGCACCACGCATATCAAAGTAATGCGCGAGGAGGGCGTCTGGGACGCGCTCGAGCAGTTCGCTGCGCGTGGTGGCGCGTTCTTCGGCACGTGCGCGGGAGCGATTCTGCTCGCGCGCGAAGTGCACAACCCGCCGCAGGCGTCGCTCGCGCTGCTCGATGTCTCGATTTTGCGCAACGGCTACGGCCGGCAGCTCGCCAGCGATGTCCACGAAGGCAAAACCAAGCTCAGCGACCGCCCGATCGAGATGGTGTTCATCCGCGCGCCCATTATCGAATCAGTCGGGGAAAACGTGGAAGTGCTCGCGAAGGATGCTGCTCACCCGGTGCTAGTCCAGCAGGGGCCGATTCTCGCCGCCACATTTCATCCCGAATTGACGAACGACCCTACCGTGCACCGTCACTTTGTCGAGATGGTTCGGCTCCAAGGTCACCAGCCCGCCGCCGCAAAATCGCCGGAGCGCGCAAGCTCGCGAGCCACACGCTGACGTTTCACAGCAGCTTACGTAACGCCGTCACGGCGCCGGCACGATTTTGCCCGGCGTGTCACCCTGCCCGACCATTTTGACGCAGCCTTCACGCGGACCCGCGCTTCGCCCGGTCCCGGCTCAGGGATCGGCACGTCGGCGATACGCAGCATTTCAGTTCCGCCGTACCGGTCGAGGCCGATCGCTTTCATTTTTGGCCGATTCGTAGCTAGTCGTAATACTCGGCGCCGAGGTGCGTGATCAGCTCTTCGCCCATCATCCAGCGCAGCGTGTTCTTCAGCTTCATCAGTTGAATGAACAGGTCGTGCTCGGGATAGAGCTGCGGCGCGCACATCGGCGATTTGAAGTAAAAGCTCAGCCACTCCTGAATGCCGCGCATGCCGGCGCGTTTCGCCAGGTCGAGGAACAGCACCAGATCGAGCGCAATCGGCGCCGCGAGTATCGAATCGCGGCACAGGAAGTCTACCTTGATCTGCATCGGATAGCCGAGCCAGCCGAAGATGTCGATATTGTCCCAGCCTTCCTTGTTGTCTCCGCGCGGCGGGTAGTAGTTGATGCGCACCTTGTGCGTGAACTTGCCGTATAGGTCGGGATACACCTTCGGCTGCAGGATGTATTCGAGCGCCCCGAGTTTCGATTCTTCTTTGGTCTTAAACGATCCCGGGTCGTCGAGCACTTCGCCGTCGCGATTGCCCAGAATGTTCGTCGAAAACCATCCGGCCAGCCCCAGCATGCGCGCCTTGAACGCCGGCGCCAGCACCGTTTTCATGAGCGTCTGCCCGGTTTTGAAGTCTTTTCCCGCGATCGGCACGTTTTTCGCCTTCGCGTAATCTTCCAGCGCCGGGAAATCGACGCTCAGATTCGGCGCGCCATTCGCGTACGGCACTCCTTCGCTGATCGCCGCGTACGCATAAAGCATCGACGGCGCGATCGCCGGGTGGTTCGTCTTCATCGCTTTTTCAAACGCGTCGAGGTCGCCATGAATATCCTCGGATTTCAGGAACACTTCCGTCGACCCGCACCACAGCATCACCAGGCGGTCCACCTTGTTCTTCTTCTTGAATTCGCGGATGTCTTCGCGGATTTGCTCCGCCAGGTCGAATTTCGTTTTACCCTTTTTTACGTTAGGGCCTTGCAGGTTCTTCACGTACGTCTGATCGAACGCCGCCTTCATCGGCCGGATGGTTTTCAGGAATTTTTCGGCTTTCGCCAGATCCTTCGCGTCAAGCACGCCGGCTTTCGCGGCGGATTGATACGCCGTGTCCGGATAAATGTCCCAGCCGCCGAAAACAATGTCGTTGAGTTTCGCAAGCGGCACGAAATCGTGAATGTTCGGGACTCGATTTTCCGTGCGCTTTCCCAGCCGGATCGTGCCCATCTGCGTCAGTGATCCCACGGGCACCGACTCACCCTTTCGAATCAGCTCTACTCCAGCCATCAGCGTGGTGCTCACCGCGCCCATGCCGGGCGTCAGCACGCCGAGTTTGCCTTTTGGCGGAGTCAGACTTGCGGGCCTGCGCATGCAATTCCCCCCTTGAGGTTAAGCGGTAAAAAAGTGCGATTTATGTTCTGCGAATTGCCGGTCTTGTTCCGCGCGTTGGGGTGTCGCCCCGCACCCGGGATCGTGCGACTCGCTCTACAAAGACGATCATCATGCGGCATCGCCGCGGCTTTTGCAATTCGTTTTCAACGACACGATTCACGCGATTCGCGCGTGCCCGCAGCGGAATCGCGGTGCTTTGGCCAGCAAATAAAACTCTCCGCGCGCAGCCCTAGAACCGGACGCCGTGTCAAATGCCCTCTGCGAATGCCATTGCCATTCTCTAGATATGTGTATAACATTATCACGAAATGACTGTATCGCAGCAGCGCCCGGCAGCGCCGCCGTGGTTGCTCCTGGTGTTTAGTTTGCCGAGGAAAGGAGCCAGTCTTCGCGTGGCGGTTTGGAGAATGTTGCAGCGCAACGGCTCTCTTCCGCTGGGCAATTCGGGGTATCTGTTGCCGAATAGCCCCCAGAACCGGGAG
>JAGWRH010000084.1 GCA_028876695.1 Acidobacteriota bacterium
AATTTTTCGACGCGATGATGGATCTTGGGGTCGAGGGCATGATGCTTTCGCCTGGCTACACCTACGACAAGGCTCCCGATCAGGATCACTTCCTGAGCAAGAAGAAGACGCGGCGCCTGTTCCGGCAGATCCTGAGCAATCGCAGACCACAGTGGCGGTTCAACATGAGCCCGCTCTTCCTCGAATACCTGATGGGGCGTCGCGAGTACAAGTGCACGCCCTGGGGCATGCCGACGTACAACATCTTCGGCTGGCAGAAACCCTGCTACTTGCTGCAAGACGGGTACGCGGCGAGCTTCGCGGAACTGATGCAAGAGACGGAGTGGGCAAACTACGGCACGGAATCCGGCAATCCGAAATGCGCGAACTGCATGGTCCATAGCGGATATGAAGCATCCGCGGTGAACGACACGTTCAGCTCCCTTCACGGGTTTGCGGGCACGATCCGCGCCACATTCTCGAAGCGCCATGAGGATCCGAAAGCACTCGAGTTGCTGCGCGAGCCGGTACGGCCGGTGCACGCGTTCGTGCCGATGGACCAACTTGAGAATTCGGCGGGGCTGGAGCTGCGGCAATGAGCGGCACAAGTTCAGCGGACCGTCCTGCGCAAATGGCGGCCGCGGCGAATGCGGATGCGCTAGAAGTGGTTCCGGGCGCGGCGCGCCAGCAGATCGAGGGATGGATTCCCGATCTGGCGCGGCCGGAAGAGCTGAGGAAGGCGCTCGACACCGCTTTCAATTATCGCGGGGACGTGACCATCACGCGGAAAGACGGATCGAAGATCGAAGGCTACGTATTCGACCGGCGCACGGGCGCGACGCTTGAAAACTCCGTGATTCGCGTGATGCCCAAGGATACAGACGAAAAGCTTTCGATCGCCTACTCCGAGATCGCCGCGCTGGCGTTCAGCGGACGCGACACGGCCGCGGGCAAGAGCTGGGAAGCCTGGGTGCGCCAGTATTGGAAGAAGCGCGCCGCGGGAGAAAAAGACATCGCGCTGCACCCCGAATCTCTCGAGTAAGCGGGCGAGCTTTTCGCGGGGATCAGTCGGCGGAGCCAAGCGCGCCGGGCGCCGCGGCTTCGAGATCATCGAACCGCCGCCATTTGTAAACCGCGGCGGAGACGATCCAACCGAGCGCGAATAGAGCGACGATGAAATAGCCGAGCGCTCCGAAGTTGCCGTTCAGTTTTCCCACGACGGCCCAAAATTTCCCCGAGAAATGAAAATGTCCGACGAGCAGCCCGAGAACTTCCGCGCCTCCGACGACCACGGCGACGAGCACCGAAACGCTTGTGACGGTGATGTTGTAGTAGAGCTTGCGAACCGGCTTGACGAACGCCCAACCGTAGGCACCAAGCATCAGAATGTTGTCCGTGGTATCGATCAGCGACATCCCCGCGGCGAATAAAACCGGAAAGACCAAAATCGCCCAGATCGAAAGGCCCTTGGCGGCTTCGGCGGCGGAGAGGCCGAGGATGCCGATTTCCGTGGCGGTGTCGAAACCCAGACCAAAGAGGAATCCGAGCGGATACATGTGCCAACTCCGACGGATCATGCGGAAAATGGGGCGGAACAGCCTGGCGAGGAAGCCGCGGCCGGCGAGGAGCATGTCGATATCCTCTTCGACGTACGGCTCGCCGCGACGCACGCGGGAGAAGACGCGGTACACGGAGCGGAACACGATCAAATTGACCATGGCGATCGCGAAGAGGAAGAACGCGGAGACGAGAGTGCCGATCACACCGCCGACCACTCGAATGGAATCGAAGCGGTGCTGCAACACGAGAGCCGTTCCGGCGATCGCCGTTGCACCTAGCAACACAATGGTGGAATGGCCGAGCGAAAACATGAAGCCGACGGCCACGGGGCGCTTCCCTTCCTGCATGAGCTTGCGGGTGACGTTGTCGATGGCAGCGATGTGATCGGCGTCAACGGCGTGGCGCAATCCGAAGCTGTATGCCAGCAGCGCGGCACCGAGCAGCACGGGGTAGTGGCGGAAAGCCAACACCGCCCAAATCCACGCCGCGGCATTGAAGACAAGCAGCACGGCGTAGATTCCGGCGATGCGCGCGCGAACCGCTTCGGCGCGGTCGTCAATCAAAGGGCGCAGGCGCAGACGGAAGAGCGATTTCACCGCACGGACTGTAACAGATGGAAAAGCGAATCGGCGTGAGAATTCCATTAAAACTGAAATTTGGCGGCAACCTGAATCAGCCGGGGCGAGGCGGCGGCGACTACGCGACCAAACAGCGGATTATCGAAGTCGCCGTTCACGGCGACCGGGCCAAAAAATTGCGTGTGATTGAAAACGTCGAAAGTTTCCAAGCGGAGTTGCAGCACTTTTGATTCGCTGAACGCGATATTGCGCTGCAGCACGAGATCGGTATTGAACATGCCGGGGCCTGAAAAATAGCGGCGCCGGGCGTCGCCGACCGTGCCGATGGCGTTGATTTGAAATGCGCCGGGATTGAAATAGAACAGATTGGCACTGTTGTGCGGATTCCGGATGTTCAACGGCTGGCCGGTGAGGTCGGGCAGGTCCAGATAGCGATTGTTGACACCGTTGGGGCTGCTGCCTTGCAAGGAGTTGTCGCCGTTGGTGCTCAGCGTAACGGGAAAACCAGTGCTGGCACGCGTAACGCCGGAAATTTCCCAGCCCTCCAGGAGTCGATGGAAACGATGAGAGAGGCGGTCGAGGGGCAGGCGGTAGTCGTAATTGGCGACGAACTCGGACGTTAAATTCCAGGCGGAAAGCCCGCGCGTGAGGCGGAAATTGAAAGGATCAAGAACATCGGCGAGCGACGAGGCTTGATCGATGGATTTGCTGTATGTGTAGCCGATGGAATAGGTGAAACGATCGGTGGAGCTCTTCAGGCTGACCTGGAGCGCGTTGTAATTTGAATTGGCGATGCTCGCGTCGTAGTCGTTATTTCCATAGAAATTTCCGGACTGCACAGCGCCGTTGACGAGGCTGGGATTCAGGCCGACGCGGGTTCCCTGAAGGCTGGCGCCCGCGGGATAGGCGACGCCGTTGAAGGTGAAGGGCACAGCCAAGTTGTATGTGTTGTTCTCGCCGCCCGGACCGCAAGATTCCCCCGTGGCGAGGACTCCGGGCTGATCAAGCGCCAAACAGAGAGCCGGATTGCCAGGATTCGCGGAATAAACGGCGAGCAGGTGGTGCGCCTGAGAGCCCACATAACTGATGCTCAGGACACTCCGCCCCGGCAATTGGCGCTCGATGGAGAGGAAATAGTTTTCGGTATAGGGATAAGTATTCCACGGAGGAGGCGCGGTCATCCCGGACTGGGGATTATAGATATTGTTGAAAATGACGCTGGTATTTGGGCGGCTGGCTCTGGCGTTGAGAGGAGGAAAGGTCAGCGGGTAGGGAGTGACGCCCAGAGTTCCATTAGCCAAATTATATGGCGTGGCAAAGAGTCCGTTGTAAACGGTGTCGCTTAAACCATAGGGCGGCTGGGGCTCGTCAATGCCGAGCGTATTGCCTTCGACGATCGAGTTGAAGATTCCGTAGCTGGCGCGAATGCTGCTCTTTCCGGGTCCGCCGAAAATTTTCCCGAGGAGTCCCGTGCCGCTGTCGGGCGAGTACGCGACGCCGATGCGTGGGGCAAGCCGGAACTTTTGCGGCACCAAAGTGTTCGAAATGCCGGGGTCCGTGGGATAAACCAAACCGGGAAATGCGTTAGGATATACGACCGATTGTTCGCCAGGCTTGAAAGTTGGCACCTGATCGTATTTTTCCGACCAATACTGCATCAACTCGACGCGCAAACCGTAATTGAACGTGAGATTTGGGCGGACGAGCCAGGAATCCTGCCCATACCAACCGGCGTATTTGTGGCGCGGATAGTATCGGGACGAGTCCTGCTGATTGAATTGGTTGGGCGCGCCGATGAGATAGTCCGCGAAAACGCTGCCGGTTTGGTAGCCGTCGAATACAAACGTGCCATTGAATTCGGCGTTGGGATTCACGTTTACCTGCTCAAAGCTCACGGCGACTCCGGCTTTGAGCGTATGGTTGCTCATGACTTTCGAGACGCTGTCGCTCAACGAGAATGTGTTATTAGCCTGATCGACGTTGGTGATCGGCAAGCCCATCACGAAATCGCCCTGGAAGACCACGTTCTCAACGCCGGTGATTGCGGGATCGAGTGGAAAAATGCCAGCCGTGCCCGCGCCGGTGACGAAACCCTGCGACTGGTAAGTGGGTCCAAGGCCGCCGGATGGCTGGCCCACGACGTTCGCGTCGCGCA
>JAGWRH010000007.1 GCA_028876695.1 Acidobacteriota bacterium
CGGCGGCGATTTTCGATTTTAAGCTGCCGCCAGAGCGAGTCGATGCGCTGCTTCGTTGCCGGGTCCATGCGGATTTCGTCAGGCCAACGTCCGGTGTAGCCCTCTTCGCGCCACTTGCGGGTGGCATCGATGCCCATCTTCGATCCGAAGTCTTGCCTGCGTGCGGCGTGATCGAGCGTATCCACGGGGCCGAGGACGAACTGAATGTCGCGCTCCGGATCGATCGCGCAGAGCGCCTTCCAAACGACCTCGCTCGCGTTTTGCACGTCCACGTCATGATCCACCACGACGATCACCTTCGTGAACATCGCCTGCCCGAGCGACCAGATCGCGTTCATCGTTTTTCGCGCGTGGCCCGGGTAACTCTTGCGGATCGATACGATCATCAGGTTCTGGAATATCCCCTCGGCCGGCATGCAAACATCAACGATTTCGGGATGCTGCAGTTTCATCAGCGGCAGGAAAATTCGCTCGATCGCATGGCCAATGAAGTAGTCCTCTTGCGGCGGAGGCCCCACAATCGTTGTCAAATACACGGGATCTTTCCGGTGCGTGATGCAGTTGACGTGGAAAACCGGGTACTCTCCTTCGAGGGAATAAAATCCGGTGTGGTCGCCAAACGGTCCTTCTGTTCTCATGTCATTGAGCTCTACGTGGCCCTCGAGCACGATTTCAGCATTCGCGGGGACTTCCAGATCGACGGTTTTGCAAGCGACGAGTTCCACCGGATCGCGCCGCAAGAACCCGGAGAACATGAACTCGTCCATATCCGGCGGCACCGGCAGGATTCCCGCGAGGCTCGTGGCCGGGTCGGCGCCAATGGCAACGGCCACTTCGAGTTTGCCGGTCTTGTCCTTTTGGGATGCGCTGCGATAGTGCTCCGCCCCGTGCTTTTGCGTCTGCCAATGCATGCCCGTAGTGCGGTCATCGAAGACCTGCATGCGATAGCACCCGACGTTGCGTTTGCCGGTTTCGGGATTCTTGGTGATCACCATCGGCCAGGTGATGTACCGGCCCCCATCCTGTGGCCAGCATTGCAGGATGGGAAAATCGAAAAGCGAGAAGCCGTCGGTCCGAACCACCTCTTGACATTCCCCGTTGCGCACCGTCTTGGGAAAAATCGATCCTAATTCCGCAAGCTTCGGCAGCATTTTGACTTTGTCCAGAATGCCTTGCGGTGATTGCATGTCCAGGACGGACGAAATCCTCGTGGCAATTTCGTCCAGGGATTCCGTTTCGAGGGCCAGATTCATGCGGCGGTCGCTGCCTACAAGATTGGTCACCACCGGGAATCGTGAGCCACGGGGTTTCTCGAAATAAAGCGCGGGGCCACCGGACTTGACGGCACGATCGGTCAGCTCAGTAATCTCCAAAATCGGGTCCACCTCAGCCGCTACGCGCTGGAGTTCCCCTTCTTTTTCGAGTTTCCGCAAAAAATCCCGCAGATCCTGGTAGGCCACGCATCCCCCGTCCCGCCCGCGTTCAGCCGCCGGCGGCGCGGCGATCACTTTAGCACGGAGCAGCGTTACAATTGCGGCAGTTAGTTGCGTCTGTGGGCCCGCTACCGAAGCGAACTCCTTCGTCCGCAGTCCGTCCAAACGAAACCCAACAGGTTTGCAGTGCGTCTATGCGATAGGGGAAGCCACAGGAGTTAGGCGGAGGCGTTGCACGCCTGTCTGGGAGATTACTTCCCGAGTACCGGAGATCCATGTCGCTCAGAGAGTCCTACGGCAAGCACAAGAAGGCCTATCTTGCCGCTGCTTGCATAATTGTAATCATAGGAGTTTGGGCTTACTTCAGGAGCCGAACGGACGCGCCGAAGTACATGACCGCGGCGGTCAGGCGCGGCAGCATCACCGCTGTCGTTCAGGCCACCGGCACGATCAATCCGCTCACGACGGTTCCCGTAGGTTCCTACGTTTCCGGCACCGTGAAGTACATTTTCGCGGATTTCAACACCAGAGTTAAGAATGGCCAGGTCCTGGCGCAGCTCGATCCCGCGATTTACGAGGCGCAAGTCATCCAGGCTCGCGGCAATCTTCAGGCCGCGGAAGCAAATTTGTCCACGTTGCAAGCCAACGTCCAGGTCGCCGCGGCAAACCTAACTAAAGCGCAAGCGAACGCCAAATACGAACTCGCCGCCGCGAAACGCTCGCAGGATTTGTTCTCTTCAGGCGTGGTTTCCGCGGACTCCAATGATCAGGTTCAGTCCACCTTGGGGCAATCGCAGGCTGAAGTAAAGTCTTCTGAAGCCGCGCTCGAACAAGCCAAGGCGCAGCTTGCCCAGGCCAAGACGCAAATCATGTCGATGCAAGGCGCCCTTGACGCTGCGCAAACGAATTTGAAGTACACTACGATCGTCTCCCCGATTGACGGCACTGTCGTCGTCCGGAATATCGACGTTGGCCAATCCGTCGCCGCCACACTGCAAGCGCCTAATGTTTTTTCCGTCGCGCAAGACCTCACTCGCATGCAGGTGTACGCCGCGACCGATGAGTCGGACACCGGCAATATTCGCACCGGGATTCCCGTAACGTTTCAAGTCGACGCGTTTCCGAACGATGTTTTTCACGGGCGCGTCAGCAACATTCGTTTGAATCCGACCACAGTGCAAAACGTCGTCACCTACAACACCGTCATCGACTTCGCCAATCCGGACGAAAAACTTCTGCCCGGCGAAACCGCCTACGTGACGATTCCGACCGGCCACGCGGAAGATACGGTGGAAATTCCGAATCCCGCTTTAACGTTCAAGCCGCAAATGCAGCCCGCGGCTTTGCAGGCGCTGTACAAGCGGTACGACATTCCCCGCGAAGCCTCCACTACGCATCTCGGCGGCTGGCAGACCGTTTGGAAGCTCGGGCCAAACGACCAGATCATCCCCGTCGCCGTGCAATGCGGAATTACCGATTACAACAATACGCAACTCCTCCAGGGCGATATCAAAGTGGGCGACGTGCTCGTCACCGCCCAGCAGAACACGAATGGTCCAAGCGGCACGCGCGCGCCCTTCATGGGCGGTGGCCGAGGTCCGCGCTGATGCTCGGAGGCGGCGCAAAGCGAGGTGAGCGATGAATCCGAGGGAAGTGATTCGGGTCGCGCTTCGGGCTCTGGCGCGCAACAAAATGCGCACGATTCTGACCATGCTCGGCATCATTATCGGCGTGGGCGCGGTGATCTGCACAGTGGCAATCGGTGAAGGCGCCGGCGAACAGGTGCAGAAGCAGATTCAGGCGCTCGGCACTAATATGGTCATGGTCTTCGCGGGAAGCGTAAACACCGGCGGCGTTCGCATGGGCAGCCAGGCGACCAAAACACTCACCGCTGATGACGCCTATGCAATCCTCGCTCACGTGCCCGATATCGTTGCCGTTTCGCCCACTACTTTTTCATCCGTGCAAGTCGTCAACGGCAACCAGAACTGGTTCACCCGCGCTTACGGCGCCTCGCCGGAATACACCGAGATTCGCAACTGGCCCGTGGTGGAAGGCAGCTCGTTTTCGCAGCGCGATGTGGACGTCGCTGCGAACGTCTGCGTCGTCGGCCACACGATCGTGACGGAGATATTCGGCGATGAGAATCCGGTCGGCAAGATCATTCGGGTCAAGAATCTGCCTTTCCGCGTGCTCGGCGTCCTTCAGACTAAGGGACAATCCCCGGACGGCCAGGACCAGGACGACGTGATTGTGATGCCCTTTACGACCGTGCAGAAAAAGATTTCGGGTATTTCATGGGTGCAGATGATCGCCGTCTCCACCACGTCGCGGGAAGTCGAGCCGCAAGTCGAGAACGGCATTTCCGCTTTGCTACGCCAGCGGCACCACCTCCGCTCTAATGAAGATGACGACTTCATGATCCGCAACCCGAATGAATTCGCGCAGGCCGCCGC
>JAGWRH010000085.1 GCA_028876695.1 Acidobacteriota bacterium
CGGCAGGCCATCCGCACCCAATCAGCACATAGGGATTGCACCAGGCGGGATTCGAGGGCTCCGGAATAGAGATAAGGCCATTGTCGGGTGCCGAAGGTGACATCATGCAGTATAGCGGCAACTGCTGGGCGGGTGGCCCACACAATACTTCCCGCCGCTTTGCTCGTGAACACTTCGCCAAGCATGATACCATCCCGCCACGTACCTCCCGAGTTTGTTTTGCGGGTGCCCCATGCTCGGCTCGAGAGCGTGGGGCCTTTTCGTCACGGGTGTCGCATGCTAGGGCTGCTCCTCTGAAGGGATTATAGTCAAGAGCACCGTACCTCTGCTGAATATCAGCGTCCTTGGGTTTGATTTGGTGCATGCGGCATCGCGCGCGCGGAAAATGCCGCACAACACGCCAGCTACGCCTGCCGCGTAGACTCGCTGGGTGCCGCGCGCCTCGAACTGTAGGCGTGCGCAAATAATCTTTGGTGGCGCTTTACCGGCCCGATCTCCGATCCGAATTCAGCGGAAACAGTACCGAGCCGCCGATCATATAAAGTCGATCTATGGAAGCGACTCTAATCCAACACGCAGGTCCGGGTTGCGTCCAGCCTGGGTCAGTCAAAACGGACTCGCAATCGCCGGAAAACCCTAGGAGCGCTTAGAATCGGGCGGAGCCTTCCATCCCGGCAAGCCGCCGCGGATCGTTGCCTGGAATCTTCATCGAGAAAATCGATTCTACGCTCGTGTAGTCGAAGTACCCGAGGCGTGCAATCGGCCGCGCCTTGAGAATATCGATGTGACCGTCCGCGGTCAGGTAATCGTCGGCAATGTGAATGGCGATCACGCGGCCGAAAACGATATCCACGGTTCCCATCGTTCCGTTGCCCGGCAGGCGAATCGTCTGGTGGTACGCGCATTCGAAGTGCACCGGCGATTCCGCCACGCGGCAAGGTTTCACGATCCGCGACGAAGCTTTGGACACTCCTGCCACATCGAACTCGTCCACATCCGACGGAACCTCTTCGGCGGATTTGTTCACGGCTTCGCGCAGCGCGTACGTGGCCATGTTCCACACAAATTCACCGGTCTGCTCGGTGTTGTTCACCGTGTCCTTTCGCCGCCCGCTCGTATTTTGATTCGAGGCGAACATCACGTACGGCGGATCGAAGGTAAGGTTCTGAAATTGGCTGAATGGCGCAAGGTTGTGAACGCCTTCTCGGCTGACGGTGGAGATCCATCCGATCGGCCGCGGCACGACGCACGACTTAAAGGGATCGTGCGGCAGGCCGTGCGGCGTTTTGCCGGGTTCATAGAACATCGGGGTCTCCTCCGGAGGCTCACCGCTATGGTGATCTCGCGAGCATGTTCAGAAAATCAGGGCCGCGCGATTATAGACAGAACTTGGTCCTATAAGCCCGCTAGCGTGGCATATTTCGTTCAAATTTTGGCGCTATAACCCTCTTAAAAAGCGCTTTTTGCGAGAAGCACATCATACCTATTGCTACAGATATGCATTCTCCGATTCTTCGCCTCAGTTGCACGCTGATGCGCCGAGGGCACCTCTGCACCGAGCCGCCTTCGGCGATGCGCAGGAAGGCTCTTTCGCGAGGGTGCGGTTCAGGTTAGAATCATCTGATACACACGACGTGCGCAGACGGCAGAGGCGCATCTCGGTTCGCCACCTCAGGACCAACAGGCTGACAGGAGGCAGGTAGATGTCCAATAGCGGCAACGGGAAACCCGCGGATTTAGGCGCAGACTGGAAATCGAATCCACGCTGGGCCGGCATCACGCGTCCTTACAAGGCTGAGGATGTAGAGAAGCTGCGGGGTTCGATCCACATTGAACATTCGCTCGCGCGATTGGGTGCGGAGCGGCTGTGGAACTTGCTGCATTCGGATCCGTTCACCGGGGCCTTGGGCGCCATGAGCGGCAACCAAGCCGTGCAGATGGTGGCGGCGGGGCTGAAGGCGATTTATGTGAGCGGATGGCAAGTGGCGGCGGACGCGAATGACGCCGCGGAAACGTATCCCGATCAGAGCTTGTACCCGGCGAATAGCGTTCCGCACTTGGTGAGGAGAATCAATCGGGCGCTGGTGCGCGCGGACCAAATTCGGCACGCGGAAGGCGACCATTCGACTTATTGGCTGGCGCCGATGGTGGCCGACGCGGAGGCGGGATTCGGCGGCAACCTGAACGCGTTTGAGTTGATGAAGGGCATGATCGAAGCAGGCGCGGCGGGCGTGCATTTCGAGGATCAGTTGTCTTCGGCGAAGAAGTGCGGGCACCTCGGCGGCAAAGTGCTAGTGCCCACATCCGAAGCGATTCATAAGTTAGTGGCGGCGCGTCTGGCGGCGGATGTGATGGGCGTGCCCACGCTTGTCGTTGCGAGGACGGACGCGGACAGCGCCACTCTGCTGACAAGCGATGTGGATGAGCGCGATCGCGAGTTCATCACCGGCGAGCGCAGCTCGGAAGGATTTTTCTATGTGCGCCACGGGCTGGAAGCGGCCATTGCGCGCGGCTTGAGCTTTGCGCCCTACGCGGATTTGCTCTGGTGCGAGACTTCCACGCCGGATTTGCGCGAGGCGCGTATTTTTGCCGAGCGCATACACGCGAAGTTCCCCGGGAAAATGCTGGCGTATAACTGCTCGCCATCATTCAACTGGCGAAAGAACCTCGACGACCAGACGATCGCGAATTTCCAGCGCGAGCTCGCCGCGATGGGATACAAATTCCAATTCATCACCCTGGCGGGTTTCCACGCGTTAAATTACTCGATGTTCGAGCTGGCGCGGGGATACAAAGAGCGCGGCATGGCGGCGTATTGCCAGCTGCAGGACCACGAGTTTGAACACGAACATGACTTTGGGTACGCCGCTGTAAAGCACCAGCAGTTCGTCGGAACAGGATATTTTGACGCGGTGCAGCACATCATCACGGATGGAACTGCTTCCACGGTGGCGCTCAAGGGATCGACCGAGGCGGCGCAGTTTCACGGGCACAAGCCGCGGCCGCGGATCGTGCATGACACGCCGGAAATCAGAGAACGATGCTGAGCGCGACACGTTCCGATGATCTTGAAGAAAACTTGAAAGAGAAAACTTCGCGCGGATGAAGAAGCGCGAAAGGTAGCGCGCTGACGCGCGCAGATCGTTACGGCAGGGCTGAAGGCGCCCTGCCTCCCCCGACTGAAGTCGGGGGCTGACACAACCCAGACTCCGATATTTCTCAGCGCCGAGTGGGGGCTGACACAACCCAGACTCCGACATGTCTCAGCGCCGAGTGGGGGCTGACACAACCCAGACTCCGATATGTCTCAGCGCCGAGTGAGAGCTGACGCAATCCGCGCCGAGACGCTTCACATCGCCTAATTCAGAGTGACACGACCCGCGCCGAGATCTTTCATAACGCTCAGTCGGGCGCTGACACGACTTGAATTCCGCGATTCGGCAAGCCTGAGATGGGAAGGCTGCAGGAGGCGCGAGTTCGATTTCCACAATCGCGTTAGGACCTCAACGAGGCTGAAGCTTAGGAATTTCAAAGCGCTCATTGATTTAGGTTAGTGATTAGCGGCGGCCGGCGGAGACGATTTTCGCGGTGGTGATCGCCTGACCGACGTGGCGCTGGGTGTGATCAGCGACGTGGATCAGCAGGCTGCCGACCGTTGTGGGCAACTGAAGCTTGCCAACTGCGCGCGACTTGTCAAATAGCGCGGGGCTGAATACGCGTATGCGGGCCGAGGCACTTTTGATTCCCTCTCGAAATTCGGAGAGCAACGATTCGCGACCGGCGCACTCGTTTAATTCCGTTTCCATCGTGGGAATCTGATTGGATGAAAGCGGGCGGCCATCCGCGTAAGTGAGCAGACGGTCGGCACTGCGGACGATGTGGCGCAAATGAAACGCGACCGGCGCGATTCCGCCCGGCGTGGCATTCAACTCTTCATCCGAAAGGCCGGAGCACCAGCGCTGGATATCCTCCTCGGCAAGCGCCAGCGCGTGCAGTACGGCGCGGGTGAGCACGGGAACGTCCGTCAACGTGCCGCGTAGCCAAGGCTCGGGCGGCTTACTCGATGGTTTCGCTGACGCGGAAGCTCCGGCGTGGGCCGGATCAAGCGGATTTTGGTCGTGAGGTCCGCTGTTGCTCATGAATCTCCTCCGAAAGATAGAGTATCTCTTCCTGAGATATGTGGGAAAGACGCACGTGGAACTCCGCGCTCGATTGCCGGGTTCGATTCCGCAGATTACAATCATGGCGCGATGCGGGACGTGCGCGCCGCAACCGGAAAGCAGCGGCCGCATCGTATATTGAAGGGCAATCAACTTCAGGAGGATGCCATGGCAACTCCCGCATTTAGTCCGGACGAGATCCGCGGCAATCGAGATTACTTCGCGGCGAAACTGAAAGCTGAAAAACAGCGCAACCACGTTTTGAAGGCGGTCCAGGGCGAGGTTCCGTTCGATTTCGTATTGCTGGATACGCGCGGAAAAGAAGCGTATGCCAGCGGGCACATTCCCGGCGCGTTGTGCTTCACGCTGGACGACATCGC
>JAGWRH010000086.1 GCA_028876695.1 Acidobacteriota bacterium
CGCAAAAGCCGGCCGCGGCGTCAGCTCAGAAGTTCTTGTAGCCCTGGTAGAGCCACACTCCCGCAATTGCCAGCAGCAATGCTCCGGAGACAATGGATAACGCCGTAATCGGAGTGCTCAGCCTCTCCAGCCTGGCTACAATCTCACGCTGCTCGCTGGCGATGGCATTTTCGCTGGCATCAAGGAAGATCTGGTCGCCTTCGTGGGTGGTAAGCGCGCTGCGGTAAATCAGCACGCAAATCAATCCCGCCGTGACCACGCCCCAAACTGAAAACAGCATCTGTAGAGTGCTCATGGCCGCGTCTCTCCTCCCCGCAGGCCGTGTACGCCAGATGGGTTGAGAGTCGTTGGGACCTGCGGGCCCTGCTCCTGGCCGGAGTATATCACCGGTAGAAGTCCAGGGGGTCGCGATGAGTTGCGAGCACAGCACTCCGCTGCGGGCTTCGAACAAAGCGGACCGGCGGGAGCGAAAGCGCGTTGGGTCAGGCCGGGAAACGTTCGTCGGGAAACTGCACGCCCCAGAAGTTTTTCGCCGGATGGTAGATTTCGACGCCCAGTTCGAAAATGTTTTTCTCGCGCGGGCTGCGGACGGAAATCACGCGGAACTCGCGCACTTCGTTGGATAGGCCATGGCGCACCTCAATGCGCGATCCGAGCTCGGGTAAGAAAGACGCTCGCAACAGAGCGCCATAACGGCTGACGGAGATCGCTTCGGCGGGCGCGTCCTGAATATCGTGGTTGCTGTCGCTGCGGTGCACTTTTACCGGGATGCGCATCGGCACTCGGCTCGAGCGCCGGCGCTCCAACATTGCGCGGGCGGATGCCACGGAAACCTCCTAGCGTGCCTTTTTCCCCCACCGGCCCTGCCAAGAAGCTAGTCTTCGAGGCAGCGGCGGGTCAATAGTACGTTTACCCGAGTTGCAGATTTAAGTATCTCCCCGCGTGGACGGGCCGGCGTGGACGGGCCGGCGAACTTTCAGGGCCGATGGAGTTGGGTGCGAGCGGCACCTGTCCCGGAGTGAAACTTTCGTACCCTGTCCGTCAGACCAGTACATTTTTTATTGTCCGCGGTGATAGCTTAGCTGCGTTGGAATCAGGCGTGCGCTCTCGAATGGAGTGGCAAAACCTGGCAGACAGCGTTGTCAGAGGCATCCCGTGGGCTTCATGATTGGCGCTAGAGCAGAAGGCGCGAAAAGCGGCGGCCGAATCGCCAGCTCATCCGCCGGAGGCGTTTTTCGCGGATCGAAACGCACCTGCGCCGAACCGGCGCGGTGGCGGATGATTCGCGGCCAAACCCCGCGGCGGCTTTCCGATCACTACCGGCTTGAGTGCGACTTCGGCATGTCGATTCTGGCGATCTACAACGAAGGCGACGCGGTATTTTTGTGCGAGAACCACGTTTCGGCCATTGCGCCGAAAGACAGTTGCTTCGCGGGCGTGCGGCCCGTGGAAGCGAGCGCAAGATCCGTTCTTGAAGAAATTGCGGCGGAGCGCGATCAAGAGCGGGCCGCGGAAATTGTTGCGGAGGCGGCGAACGCAAATCCCGTAATCGAAGCGGCGCCGGCACCGAGCGCGCCCGCGCAGCCGGTTGTCGAGAATTGCACGAACTTAATGGAATGCGAGACCGAGGCAGAGCGAGCGCCACGTTCCGCGCAGATCGAGAGCCCTCTGCCGGCCGCCGATTGCGATTCAGCAGACCTGAAGTGCCCAGCTCGCGCTGCGGAGCCGCCGCCGGTGGCGCCGAGCTCAGCGGCGCACGCCAGACCCCCAGCGCAAGCCGCGGCCGCGTCGCCCGTAACTCCGAGGAGCGTGGCGGCTGCGGCCGGAAAGACTCCTCGCGATCTTGCCTATGGAAATCCCGCCAAGGCGCTGGTGGACGAAACGATTTGGAACATGGCACCGGGCGATTTGGCGGCGTACCGGAGCGCGCTCGAACAGGGGAAGTCTCCGTTAGAAGCCGCGCAGGCGGCGGGCGGGCAACTGGCGATGGTGCATCGCAAGATCGCCGAATACACGGCAAAACTTGAGCCGATACTTTCCGCGTCACAGGCAACGATCAGCGTTGGATCCGCAATCGATAAGCCGCTGGAACAGGCCATCCTTGAAATCATTGGAAATGACGCAATGGCCGAGCCGGAAAAGGATGACGCCGTTGAACGTCTGGGAGCGTTTCAAAAGCAGATCAAAAGCGGCGTGGAAGCCGTTATTTCGCCGCCGCAGGCACATCGCATCGCGCGGGAAATCAGCGACCGCGCGAACGGCGGAGCTCACTTCGGCGAAGTGGAGCAGGTGAAGCAGGCCTACCGGGCCGTGCATTCCCGGTTGCGCGATGCGCTGCGCGCGCTCGTCCCGGAAGCACGCGAGCTCGAAGAGCGCTTGGCCAATTTACACGCAGCGAAATCGGACCTCGAAAATCCGCGCGGGGCCAAACCGAGCCATTCCGCCGCGGTCTGAAGCCTCAGCAGGCCGCCGAAACGCGCGATTCGCTCGTCGTGGTAAGATAATCCCGAAGCGATTAGCGCAATTCCCGAATCGCCCATGCGGATGTGGCGGAATTGGCAGACGCGCAAGCCTCAGGAGCTTGTGGTGGCAACACCGTGGTGGTTCGAATCCACTCATCCGCACCAATCATGATTCCCACCTCAATTGAACGATTGCAGTAGAAACGCGCAGCCGCGAGCGATGCTCGCGCTAATTGGGGAGTTGCAGCTGCACGCTCAAGTCGCGAAGCACGGGGCGGGCGCGGTGGATGACTTCTCCGGCGGAAAGCTTTTCGCTCAAGATGACGAGCGAGCCTTCTTCAAAATCGCACACAGCGCAGAAGTAATATCGTGAAAATGCGGAGTGATAGGCGTCGAGTCCTTTACGGGCGAGTTCGCCTTCGAGCGCCGGATCGGCGCCGGGCAGCAGGCCGCCAGCGCGCACGCCGAAGGTTTCGGTCTCGAAACGATCGATCAACAGTTCCAGGTTTGTGGGCTCGGGCGCGGCGATGGTGATGGAACGCTGGCTCGCTTCGCGAAACGCGATGCCGTGCCGCGCGCAGAAATCGCGCACGCGATCGACGTGGCTGAAGAAATCGAGCGTCCAGGGCTGATCGGCGGCAAGCGCCGGCAGCAGGCGAGTCCAGACGCGGGCCGCATCGGCGCCGCGGGCGGGCTCGCGATTTTCGTCCGCTTCCACCAGATCCACGCCGACCGAGCGCACGTCCGCGCCCAGATCGAGCGGTTCGACGTCCAGCAGAAACATTTAGATTTCCTCTTCGAGTCCGCTGGGGAAGGTTTTCTGGAATTCAGGGGATTGCTTGCGGACTTCCAGCCAGTCGAAGAAGGCATCGGGCGTTTCCAGCCAGATACCGAACCAGCGGGCGACTTCCTCCTTTTCGGCACGCTTTTTCGCCTCGACCTTGCGATTGCGGGCAATCATCTCCGCGCGGCGGCGTCCGAGACGAGCGACCTCGCGCACGCGTTCTTCGCCGGCTCGCAGGCGCTGGGATTGAAATTTTCGAAAAAGCTCGTCCAGCCGCACCAAGCACATCTCCGCATCAGCGAGCGTGGAAAAATGAAGGAGATCCGTGAACTCTTCGTCGTACTCCTCCGGCACGCCGCCTTCGGATGGCTTCGAGGGCATCACGCGAATTCCGGCTTCCTCGAGAACGCTGCCGATGTAATCCTCGGAGGTTTTCCCGCCGGCGCCGAGCCGTGCGATCAACTGGCGGCGAATCTGCTCGATTTCGGCGGGAGTCAGCCTAGCTTTTCCGAACGCTCGCGCCGCTTCAAGAATCAGGGCTTTCTTGGTGCGCGAGGCTTCGTCCGGGTGCGCGGGTGTGCGATGCGTGCTCACGGCCGGCCTCGCGGTTTGGCGGGCTCGGGATCCGCGCCGGCGGCGGCCTCGGCAATACGGCGGCGCAGGCGGCCGATATTGCGGTCCTGCTCGGCGAGCGTACGGCTGAAAAAATGTCCGCCGCGGCCGTTGGCGACGAAGTACAAATAATCGGAGTGCGCAGGATTCAAGGCGGCGCGCAGGGCGGCCTCGCCGGGATTGGCGATTGGTCCCGGCGGCAGACCGCGATGCTCGTAGGTGTTGTACGGCGAATCCACGCGCAAATCCGCCGGCTTCACGTCTTTCACGCGTTCTCCGCCGATCGTCATGGCGTACTGGACCGTGGGATCACACTGCAGCGGATACCCACGGGCCAGTCGATTGTAGAACACTCCGGCGACCAGGGGGCGCTCATCTGGATTCGGGGTCTCACGCTCCACGAGCGAGGCCAGCGTGACCACATTGATGGTGCTCAGCCCCTCCGGATGCGCGCCGGTGGAATCGATCGATTCCCAGACGGAGCGAAAGTCACCCACCATCCGCTGGGCAATTTCCTCGCAAGTGGTGTGATGGGTGAACTCGTATGTGGAAGGGAACAGAAAGCCTTCGAGGCTGGTCGCGTGCGGCGCGAGATCGGAGACCAGCGATGTGTCATGCGCCGCGACGAGAAATTCGGTCTTGCTGCAAATACCCTGGCGATCGAGCTCGTTGGCGATGTCGTACATCGTCCAGCCCTCGGGGACCGTGACGACGTGGACGAACACGCGCCCGTGCGCGATTTTCCAGAAAACTTCGCGCGAGTCCACGGGATGGTCGATCAGATATTCGCCCGCTTGCAGCTTTTTGCGGAAATGCCAGGTGCTGAACAGCGCGAAGGCGACACGGCTGCGAATCACGTCGTCGTGGCGAAGAATTCCGGCGACTCGCCAGCGTGACGTGCCGTGCGGGATCTCCACGAATACCTTCTCCGGGCGTCGGCCGCGATACGGGCGGCTGATCTGCGACTCTAGCCAGCCGGCACCCGCTCCGGCCGCCGCAATCGCCAATAATGCCAGCAGGCCCAGACGACGCCACATCGGCTATGCCTTCTGGGCAGCAGCCTGCCCGCGGGACTGGGTTTTCTCGAGGTATTCGCGCAAGAGGATAGCAGCGGCCAGATCGTCGATCGGTTCATTTCGGCGGCGGTTTGATTGGGTGGCGGCCATCTGCCGGGCGTCCCAACTGGTCAAGCGCTCGTCGACGAGCTCGGTGTCGAGGCCGAATTCCTTCCCGAGCCGCGCGGCAAAGCGGCCTGCTTCATCGGCCATTTCGCCGGTCTCGCCGCTCATCTGGAGCGGGTGGCCGACGATGATCCGCGACACGGCGTTTTCGTGGCAGATTTCCCGAAGCCGGCGCAGGTCGTCGCGGCGGTTTGTTCGCGAAAGCACGGCCAGAGGCCGCGCGGTAAGGCCCAATTCGTCCGATAGCGCGAGGCCGATCCGTTTACGACCGTAATCAATTGCCAGAATACGCCCGGCGCTGACCCCAGACCCCGCGGGTACCCGCTCGCTAGCCCCCCTAACCATCATGACTAGTATTCTATACGTCTTAAGGGCAAGGGCGAAACCCACGCTAAACACCAGCCGTTCCAGAAGTAAACGCCCGAGGCGAATGGGCTAGTGGGGACTGGTACCTCGCTTCCGGGTATCAGGAGCGGTGTGGGCTTGCATTTTTTGCCATTCGTCCCAGAGGCCGGTGGATTTCAACTTGGGTTCGATTCCTAGCGATTGAATGGCCTGCTGCACCTGCGAATGCGATTGGCGCGGGCCGATCCGGGATTCGGCGTCGGCAAGAGCATAGGCGGTAAGTGCGGCGACGGCGACGCCGCGCTTCAGCTGCTCGAGTTCTGAGGGACTGAGCGAGCCAGCATTTCTATCCGCTCTCGCATGTGCGCCCGCGCCCGTTGCATCCTCCTGAAACGTCGCGACTAGTGTGAGAACGCCTTCAAGCCAAAAGGGCGTTACCTCGGACCGTAAACTCAAGCCCTGGGTGAAATCGCGGATACCGAGCGAGCGCAGCGGCTCGAGCGCGCTGCGGATATTAGCGATCATATCCGGCCGGTTGCCTAGCGAGTAGCCGTCCGCAGGGCCGGCCGCTGCGTCCACGACCACGGCCGCCGCAATGCGATCGATCTCGGCTCTGTGTTGGCGGACGTAAGCCCAGACCCCTTCCAGACTCGCGCTCGTTCCGCCAGACGCCTCGGCTCCAGTTCCGAAGAGTACGAAGCGGATGGAGCGCCTCGGCAGGTTGCCGCTCGCGTGGATCACGCGGACGGCGTCAATCAGGACCGCGGCATTTTCGGCGGTGGCGAGCGGATACGTGCCGGAACTATCGAGCTGCGCGGCGATCAATACATAGTCCTTTGGGTAATCGCGTCCGCGAACTTCTGCGACCAGGTCTTCGGTCTGAGGTGGCGGGCCAAGCCGTTCAGTACGAACTTGATCCGCGCCTGCGCGCTTAAATGCCTCGACGGCCCAATTGACCGCTCGCGATTCGCGAGAAGCAGGATCCGAGCGCGAGGACAAGATCTTGGCGAGAGCACGGACGTTTTCGTCGAGCGGCGACGGGCCGAGCGCATCGCGAATCATTGCGGGCGCGAGATCGGCACAGGTCTTTCCGACCGAGCAGGCACCGGTCCCCTGAGGGACCTGGCCCCAGCTGGGCGGTGCGTTGGGCGGTGGCAACTGGGCAGCAGCGGTTGGAGCGAACGCGAAGATTGCGGACAAAATCACGAATACCGCTAGAAAGATCGTCGAGCTAACTGGAAACGATCGATTAAATTGGATTGGGTGGGAAGCCTGTAGACTCATGGTCCCACGCCAAGGCCAGGATTCACGCCCTGTGGAATCTGTGGAAAACTCCTCCTGCGGGGCAGAATATTCCCGGCGTCGGCAGTTTCTACCTATCTTACCGGATGCAATTGTAAGGGAATGTCCCATAAGGCACTCACTCAGTTCCGTTTGCGTAATGGACAAACTTTGGCTATATAGCTGCCTCTGCGGCCGCGCCTGTCTCAATGTGAACACGCATTGTGTTCTCGCTGGGGTCTGCTGCCAGGGGCTGGCCTCTCGGGGGACACGGGTTGCACATCGTAGCCGATCGGCAGATTGGACTGTCCAAGCAGCATCGCTTTCAGAAGTACAAATACTAGCACTTTGCCCGTCCCAGTTCGGGTGAAGACAAGGGAAGGCAAAACGTGAAGAGGGGTCCTGCGTTTCCAGGGCAGTCGCAGATCAAAGCGCGCGAGACGAGTAAGCCAAGTTCGCTGATTTTCTGCGAACGAGCCACTGGGGTAGCGCAGTTTGGAGCCGCTTCCGACGCCAACCTAGAATTTACTGTGGAACGCGCCGCCGGGCTCCTTGCCATGCAGTGTATGGCCCGCGGAGCCGAACCCGCCGATTTCGCCATCCTCGTGCCCGTTGAACGGCTGATTTCGCAGCGGCTGATCGCCAGAGCGCAAGAGTTGCTCTCGCAGGGCCGCTCGGCCTCGAGTTCGACGCACTTGAGCCCCCGACAGCAGCAGATTCTGCAGTCGGTGATTTGCAACCGCGAGAATAAGGAAATCGCTTCGCGCTTGAACATCACGGTGCGCACGGTAAAATTTCACATTTCGGCGCTACTCAGCAAGTTCGGCGTCGAGAACCGGACGGAATTGGCCCGGCGCGCGGCCAGCATGATGCACTCGCCGATTCTGGCACAGGAAGAGAAATCGCGGGCGCGCGAACTTCGGTCCGTGCCAATGCCGGGGGAAGCCGTAAACAGCGGCAAGAGTAGCATCCGCTTTCCCGGCCGCGCGATGAGCGCCTAACGGGGCGAGCGCTTTCCGGCGGCCTTACATCTCGTGTTCGTCCCCGCGTTTTTTTCCGTGCGGTGTAGCGCGCAGTTTCCGGTGCCGGGGGCCGCGCGTCACGTCAGCTTGATTTTGCCGATATCAACCGATGGCGCGGGGAACTTCATGCGCAACTTCTCCAGCGTTTCCACGATGATGTGCGAGACCGCGAGATTCCGGAACCATTTCTTGTCCGCGGGAATGATGTACCACGGAGCATACTCGGCGCTGCATTTGCTAAGCACGGCTTCGTAGGCGGCGGTGTAGTCCTCCCAGAACTTCCGATCGGCGAAATCCGCTTCCGAAATTTTCCATTGGCGGTCTTTATCGTCGATGCGCTGCGCGAAGCGGCGCTTTTGTTCGTCTTTGCTGATATGCAGGAAAAACTTGAGGATTTTTACGTTGTTCTCTCCGAGGATGCGTTCGAAATCGTTGATTTGCGCGTAGCGCCGGGACCAAACATCTTTGGGAACGAGGTTGTGGACGCGCGCGACGAGCACGTCCTCATAATGCGAGCGGTTGAAAATGCCGATGTCGCCAACGGACGGAACGGCGCGATGCACGCGCCAGAGGAAGTCGTGCGTCAGTTCTTCGGAGTTCGGTTGTTTGAAGGATGTTACGCGGCAGCCCTGCGGGTTCACGCCGGACATCACGTGGCGAATGGTGCCGTCCTTGCCGGCGGCGTCCAGACCCTGCAGGACGATGAGCAGCGCGTGTTTGTGTTCGGCGTACAGCAGGTACTGAAGCTGGTCGAGTTTCTCGATGGCTTTTGCCAAGCTGGCTTTCATCTTGTGATTCTTCTGCCAGCCCAGCGTGTCTTTTGGATCCCACTTGTCCAGGTGGACTTTCCCGCCGGGCGTAGCAATCAATTCTTCAGCGAATTTGGCGGCCATCTAGGAGTTTGCCTCCGCGAGACGCTATCACGAAATCTTTCCGAACCGGCGCAGTTGCGCGTTCACGCGCTGCCGCAGGGCTACGCTAACACGTTTCGCGGCCTATATTCAGGGCTGTCCATTCGGTGAGAGTGAGCAAACGAGAGAAGAAGCAGGATCGCCAATCCGGCAAGCGCACGCCTCCACGCTGCGTCGGTTGTGCGGGGTGGCTCAGCCTTTGACGTCGATCGAAACTGGCTGCGCCAGTTCAAACGTCATAGGCGTTTCGGGTGCGATCCGGATCTCGCGCCTGCCAGTAAAAAGCGCGCCGACCGTGCCCGCGCCAGCGCCAATGGGAGCGCCGATCAATGCGCCTGCGCCGCCGCCGGCGATCGCGCCGATAATCGCCCCCGCTCCCGCGCCACTTCCGATCATTTTCAGGTTGTGATTGCGGTGGGGGCGTTCGATTCGCGCATTGGACGCGGTGCGGATATGGTACAGGCTGCCGTCCACCGTTACCGTTTCCAGCGCGACGAGCAGATGGGCGCGTTTTTCCATTTTGCCGGAGCGCAGAGAGTCGACCACCACGCCGGTGGCCTCCGCACCCTTGGGAATGACGGTCATTCCGTCCACGACCACGGCCTGCGACACCGTGGCTTCGAAGCGGTCGCCCGGATTGCTGTGGTTACTGGAAAGCGCCGTGTTGAGGGTTACGTGGATTGCCGTGGACGAAGGCACGGTCACCCGGTTCGCGGGAGATGGTGAGTTCGACGCCGCGTACGCACCGGCCACGGCCAGCAAAGCGGGAACTACGAGCGCTACGAGAGTGCATTTAATTAGTCGCATCGATATCTCGCACAAACTGGTTCTTAATTGAGCACGCTAAGTTCCGTTGCTAGCGTGGCTAATCGGTTGATAATCAACGGAGTGGGACGGGGCAGGCGCCGCGCAGCGGGCAAGAAGTGCCCTGACACGGAAATTTCGATGCGAGCGGAATGGGCCCGTCGCGATCGGCAGACGGTTTGCAGCATGCATCGTTCGCATCTATAGCACAAACCGGTGAATGGAGCTACTTCAAAGGGGCCGCCCTGGCCGATGTTACACAAATTTTATACGGGGGGCGTGGCTTCCGACGTAAGATGAGCGTAGGCTTGCGATAACCGATGGCTACGACTGCGCCAGAATTACCGGCTGTCCCGCAGGCGGTACCCGAACAGATCTCTCCCGCGAAGCGCGAGTTCCCCGGCGCGCTGGTGGTCGTGGAGGGCACCGACGGGTCAGGAAAGAGCACGCAGCTTCACCTCCTGAAGCGCTGGCTGGAGATTGGCGGCTATCGCATCCATTTCACGGAGTGGAACTCGTCGCCGCTGGTGAAGTCTGCCACGCGGCGAGGCAAGCAGCGGCACCTGCTGACGCCGACTACGTTTTCCCTGCTGCACGCCGCCGATTTCGCGGATCGCTGCGAGAGGCAAATCCTGCCACTGCTGCATGGGGGATACCTGGTCCTGGCCGACCGGTATATCTATACGGCCTTTGCGCGCGACGCTGCGCGGGGATGTTCGCCGCACTGGCTGCGCAACCTGTATAGTTTCGCGCCTGTGCCGGACATTACCTTTTATTTCCGCGCGCCGCTCGACGTGGCCGTGAACCGCATTACCGCCGGCCGCCCCAAGCTGAAATATTACGAAGCGGGCATGGACCTAGGGCTTTCGCTCGATCGCGCCGAAAGCTTCCGAATTTTTCAGGACCGGATTCTGAACAATTACGATCAGATGGTCGAGACCGATCGCTTTGTGCTGATGGACGGAACTATGCGCGTGAACCGGCTGCAGAAGGAAATGCGCGCACTGCTGGCCGAGCGCGTGGACCTGAAGCGCTTCGCGCCGAAGAAGAAGAAATGAAGTCGTCGAACAAGGCGGCGCATCCTGGCGGCGCTTCGCCCAATGGGCGGCACGCCAAGAGCGGGAACGGGAGCAACGGCCGCGGCGAAGGCGGCGCGCGCTTCTACGGCACGCCGCTTCCGGGCGTAAACCCGCAGGAATTGAGCGGCAGCCTGATCGTCGTCGAGGGGACGGATGGATCGGGCCGTTCGACGCAGATTGCGCTGCTGACGGAATGGCTCGAGTGCGAGGGCTTTGCCGTCGAAACCATGGGGCTGCGGCGATCCTTACTTGTGCGCGAAAATATCGACGCTTTGCTGGCGGAAAACGCGGTTACGCGGATGACGCTGGCGCTGATGTACAGCACGGATTTTTTCGATCAGTTGGAGCGGCGCATCTTGCCCGCGCTGCGATCCGGGTTGATCGTGCTGGCCGACCGGTATGTTTTCACGCTGATCGCCCGCGCCGCGGTGCGGGGAATCAGCCGCGATTACCTGCACGGGATCTACGAAATCGCGCTGCGGCCGGATTTGACGTTCTGGCTGAACGTGAAGCCGGAAGTGGCCTTCGACCGGGAATTCAAGAAATCGCAGTCGATCAGCTACTGGGAATCGGGCCGGGACATGTCGCTTTCGAATGATCTGTTTCAGTCGTTCGTCCGCTATCAATCGATGGTCAAGCGCGAGTTCGAGTACCTTTCCGAGCGGCACGGATTCTTGGAAATCGACGGCGAAGCGAGCGTGGCGGAAGTCAACCGCGGTCTGCGCAGGAAAATCGCGTCGCACCTGGGCATTCGCGGGACGCACTACCGCCCGTCGAACGCGCTGGCGCACCTCTGGCGATAAGCGTGGCCGCTCCCGTCGAAATGGCTGCCGTGGACGCGGGATCGAATGCCATCCGGCTGGCTATCGCGCGAGCCACATCGCCCAATCATATCCAGATTCTCGAAACCGAGCGCGCGGCGGTGCGCCTGGGGCACGGCGCGTTCACGCGGCGCATGCTCGATGATAAGACCATCGCCCGCGCGGCACGGGCGTTTCGTCATTTCCGCGGCCGCATGGACCATCATCACGTGGGCGCGTATCGCGCGGTAGCGACAGCTGCCGCACGCGAGGCGCGCAACGGCCGGAAATTGCTCCAGCGCATCCGGCGCAAATCAGGAATCGAACTCGAGGTGATCAGCAGCGAGGAAGAGGCGCGGCTGGTGTGCGCGGCCGTGCGCTGGGCGCTTGGCGAGCGCGTACGGCCGGCGCTGATCTTCGATCTCGGCGGCGGCAGCCTGGAGATCAACTTCTTCGATCGCGGCGTGCTGCAGCGGCGCCTGGCGCTGCCGCTGGGAACGATCCGGCTGATGGAGACGTATTCAATTCAGGGGAAAATCAACGAGGAGAATGCGTGGCGCTTGCAGCACCACGTGACCGCCCTGCTGCGGAGCGCGCTGCCATCGCCGCCCAATTTATCGCGCGCGGTCTCGGTGGCCTGCGGCGGCAACGCAGAGGCGCTGGCGCGGCTGGCCGCCGGAGCGCCAGCGGGCAAGGTGCCGACGATCAGCGTGCCATTCCTGAGGGAGCAACTTTGGCGGCTGCTCGATCTGGACGTTCCGGGTCGCATGCGCGTGTTTCGGTTGCGGAAAGATCGCGCGGAAGTGCTGGGGATCGCCGCGATCGTGATCCATGCGGTGGCCCGATGGCTGCGGCTGCGGTCCATGCTGGTGCCGGGGGTGGGCGTTCGCGAAGGGCTGCTGCTGCAAATCGTGGGGGAACAATATTCGGGCGGCGTTATATCTGACGAAGAGAAGGACCGCGCGGCGGCATTTCTGGCCGGCGTGCGCTGGTTTGCCCGTCGCGTGAATTACGACGCGCCGCACGCGGAGCAAGTTGCGCGGCTGTCGCTTTCCCTTTTCGACCAGCTGCGCCCGCTGCATGAAATGGGCCAGGAACAGCGGATGTTGCTGGAAGCCGGCGCCATTCTGCACGACGCCGGGTATTTCATTAGCAAGAAATCGCATCATCGCCACGGCGAATATATGGTGCGGAACAGCGAAATACCCGGGGTCGCCGGATGGCGGCGCGACGTGATCGCCGCGCTAGTGCGTTATCACAACTCCAAGTCCGAACCGCAACCGCAGCACGCCTCGTACGCGGCGCTGAATGGCGAGCGGCGCCAGCAGATGCGGATGCTCACGTCACTCCTGCGGATCGCGGAGAAACTCGAGTC
>JAGWRH010000087.1 GCA_028876695.1 Acidobacteriota bacterium
AGAGAGAGCGGCATCAGCGAAACTTTCGGCTGATTATCCACGATGGCGTACACGTCGCTGCCGCTAAAATCCTTGTCCCCGAGGAGGAGCGAATGCTTCCGGCCTCCTTTCGCTGTGAATTCGACGCTAGCGGCCGGCGGGTCGAGGCCGAAGGCCTTTCGGCGATCGGGGGTTACTGGCTCGGTCCCCGTGGGCCGCGATTCAGCGAGTTGGTCCACGAAACCTTCCGCGATGGATTGGTCTGCTAGCGTATCGATGGGCTGCACGATTTGCCAGGAGCCCTTCTGCTTCTCGAAGTCAATGGTGGGCTGGCCCTTCTGTGCGGGATGGGCGATCGAGAACGCCACGACGTCTGAGGCGTTTACCATAAACGCGGGCTTTGAATTATCGGTCGAAGTGGCGGGCCGTTTCGCTTTACGCCACTGGAAGAAATAGACTACGCTGGTGATCACGATTGCGCAGAGCAGCACAATGAGCGTGGATTTCTTGATCATGACGTTCCCTGCCTGAACTATCTAACGACGCTTCCACCAGATCGCGACGCCGAAAATCAGCACAACGCCGGGCAAGCCGATAATTCCCGCCCAACGGAGTGTCATAGTCTGGCTTTCGGTAAGATTCACGTTGCGCGATATGGCAGTCTTGGGACGGATGGAAATCAGGTTCTGATCCGACGCCAGCCAATCGATGGCGTTGAAGAAAAGATCGCCATTGCTGGCAGACCTGCCCATCGCTTGATTCGACGCGAAATCCGAATCGCCGATGACGATCAGGCGCGCCGTTTTGTCGCCCACCTTCTTTTCGGCGGAAATACCGAGGGACAGCGGGCCCTTCGTATCGGTCTTGGGATTGAAGCTGACTTCACGGGCGAGCTTCGCAATGGTGAAGCTGTTGCCGGAAGTCTTCAGCAATTCGGTAATCTGCGGATCGGGTTTGGACTGATCGGCCGGTGTGACCGTCTGCGCCAGCGGAAAGAACGTCATGACGTGCCGCTGCTGGAATTCCTTGGTGATCGGACTATCGCCGTAATCGACCACGAGTGGGATCGCGGGGCCGGCGCCGAAAAGCTGGCCGACGCCGCTCGCGTCGATAGCAATGTTGTTGCCGAGTTTGACGTTCCATGAGGAGAGAACGGCATCCAGGTTGGCCGGCTGCTGATGCTGCTCGCTGATCGGATCCAGCTCGATCAGAGCTTTGCCGCCGTCGTCGAGATATCTCGAAAGCATGGCCGCTTCCTGCGGGAAAAAGGACTGCGTCGGGCCATCGACCACGACCACGCTGCATTCGGGCGGGACGCCCTTGGATTGCACGAGGTTGATCGAATTCGTTTCGAAGTTTTCGCGCTTCAGGCCGGCATCGGCGTCGGAGTAGCCATGCGGACCGGAATCGGTGATGGACTTTTCCCCATGGCCAGACACGAAGCAGACGGTCTTAACACTTCCGCTGGTGACCTTAAGGATCGCGCTGGTGATTGACTGTTCGTTGATTGCTCCGCCGTCCACGGGAGGCTCGATGTGCTGCTTGCGATCGCCAACGGCGACATCCACTTCGCCCATCTGCGTGGCGCCATACTCGCGCGCGAGCTCGGGCTTTTGGTCCGGGTCGACTTCCTGGAATTTAATATGGCTGCTGAGATTGCGATATTCGTTGAGCAGATCATCGAGCCGCTGATTCGGACGTTTGTCGAAGTGAACGATGTCAACATCCGCCTTAAGGCCGCTGACGATTTTCTGCGTTTGCGGCGCCAGCGTAAAGAGTTTCTCTGCGGTCAAATCAAAGCTCTTGTGATATTGCGAGCCGAGGTAGTTGGCCGCCACGAGGATCGCGAGGACGGCGACCGTCAGAATCGCCGCGTTGGTGCCGAGCTGCGAGGATCGCTTGGAGAAGAACTTCACGATGCCGCGGAAGCCAAGCGCGATGCCGGCAACCAGAAGGACGCCTCCGGCGATCAGCAGAATTTTCGAAGCGAGCAAAAGCGTCGTCTGGATGGAATATCGCAAAAAGCCGGCGATCAGACAGGCTATTCCGACGCAGGCTAGCGTTTCCGCCAGTTGAAACTTGTTCTGCTTGGTACTGATGACTTCCTCCTTCTTACTTTGTGCGCGACGATTACGCACTGAGGGCGCGGTCTACTTGGTTCATGCGCCGCGCACCCGGAGTGCTGCAGCTAAGCTCGTCTCCAGCGCATGGAATCGACGGAACGCACCGTAAGGAAAATAAAGAAGACGATGAAACTGACGTAATAAACCAACGCCGTCGTATCGATCACGCCCTGCGTGAAGCCCTGATAGTGGTTGATCACGGACAGATAATGCACGACCGATTCAACGCCGCTGCCTGCCGCGCTTGAGCCGAAATCCAGCGCCCAAAGGATTAGAAACGCGGCGAAAGTCAGCACGGCGGCGATGATCGGATTTTCCGTGAGCGAAGATAAAAATGATCCAAGCGCGAGCAGCGAACCGCCAAACAGCAGCAAGCCGAGGTATCCGGCGCCGATGACTCGCAGCGGGGGCATCGGATCGCTCTTAGCCCACATAAAGAGAATGTAGCTAGCGGTGGGCAGAAGCATCACGACGAAAAGCGTGAATGACGCGAAGAATTTGCCGAGGACGATCTGCGTCTCGGTGATGGGCGAAGTCATCAACAGCTCCATCGTTCCGCGGCGGCGCTCATCGGAGTAAACGCCCATGGTGATCATCGGCATGAAGAACAGCAGGAAAAGCGCAAGGACTCCTAGGAATGCGCGAATTACCTCGCTAGGCACGTCAAAATTCGACGGCATACCGAATTGCGCGCCCTGCATTTGAGATTCGAGGGCGGCACGCATCGCGTCCGTCAGATAGAGGTTGAAGAAATAGCCGCAAAGCACAAGGAAAAGGCCGATCACTACGTAGGCGATTGGCGAGACGAAGTAGTGGCCTAGCTCTTTGCGATAGATGGCGTAAATGCTCCGCATCCTGAATGCCTCCGATGCTCCCTTTTTGCGTCGGCGCGTGCCGGTCCTTTTTCAGCGGCGCTTGCCGCGCGGAAACTAATTAGACGGCTCGGCGTGCGCGGCGTCATCCGTCGTGAGCTGAAGGAAGATCTCCTCAAGGCTCAGGCTAAGGCCGCGGAGTTCAAATAGCGGCCAGCCTTTCTCCACAATTTTCGTGGCAACCTGACTACGCACGTCCTGCCCCTGCGCCGATTCGATCGTTGCGCTCACGTGACCGTTGGCACCCGCCGCGACTTGCACGCGCGCCGCGCCCGGAATTTGCGAAAGCGCGTCCTGAAGCTGCTTTTCGGGCGCCTGCGTCTCCACGCGAATGCGCTGCCCGCCGTGAAGCTGGGATGTTAGATTCTGGGGCGTGTCCACGGCAGCGATCTTCCCTTTGTTGATGATGACCACGCGGTC
>JAGWRH010000088.1 GCA_028876695.1 Acidobacteriota bacterium
CACGCACTGAGGATCAGCACGCGCCCGCCGCTCGTGCGAAACGTTGAACCTTCGCGCTTGGTTCCCGCGTGGAACACAACCGCGCCGGGAACCCGCTCCGCATCCTCGAGTCCGCGAATCTCGGCGCCCATTTTCGGATTCACCGGGTAACCCTCCGACGCGATCACCACGCAGACGCTCGCCCCGTGGCGCCAATTCGCCTGAAAACCCGCGAGTGTGCCAACCGCCGCCAGCCGGCACGCCTCGGCGAAATCGAAATCCGCGCGCGGCAGAACCGCCTCCGTTTCCGGATCGCCCAGGCGGCAGTTGTATTCCAAAACCTTCGGCCCCTCGGCGGTCAGCATCAACCCGAAATACAAAAATCCTCGATACGGAATGCCTTCGACGCGCAATCCCTCGAGCGTGGGACGCACGATTTTCGCCACGATTTCGGTTTCGAGCGCCGGGGGCAAAATCGAATCCGTGGAGTACGCGCCCATGCCGCCGGTATTTGGCCCCTGGTCGTTGTCATAGGCTCGCTTATGATCGCGGGCCGGCGCCATGGGAATGAAATGTTCGCCATCGGTCAGGATGATGTAAGAGAGTTCTTCACCCTGGAGCGCTTCTTCGACGAGCACCTGTTTCCCTGCATCGCCGAATTCCTTTCCGTCAAACAGCCGCTCGATAAACGCGCGCGCCTGGCGCTCGGAATCCGTGACCAGAACGCCCTTGCCGGCGCACAGGCCGTCGGCCTTGATCACCCGCGGCCATGGAGCGGCCCGGCTCGCGGAAAACAGCTGTCCTTTATTAATAATATCGTAAATTACCGCCGTAGGAATTCCGTGCCGCTCCAGGAAGCGCTTGGCGAAAATCTTGCTTCCCTCGAGCCGCGCCGCCGATTTCGCCGGCCCCAGCAGCGCCAGCCCGCGCGAAGCGAACTCATCGGCCACGCCCAGCACCAGCGGCAATTCGGGCCCTATGATGGTCAGGTCTGCGCCCAGATTGGCAGCCAAATCGGCCGCGGCGACCGGGCTCTTCAGATCGAGCGGAATGCAGGTCGCCTCCCGCGCGATCCCGTCGTTTCCCGGGGCGCACCAGATCTTTTCGACGGACGCGCTCTGCTTCAGCCGCCAAACCAGCGCGTGTTCGCGGCCTCCTCCACCGATTACCAAAATCTTCATAGTCTGCCAGTCGTCCGGTCGAGCCATGCAGAGTCATGAACGATACGGCGGCGCATCGAGGAATGTCAACTCCGCCTCCGATCGCGCGAATTCGGACGAAGGCCGCGCACCGGGCGCCAGCCTTGTTCCGGCGCAACAAACATGTTCTCATCGGACATGTTCCATTGGGATCTCGCGCTGATCCTTGCGTTGCTCGCGATTGTGGTGCCGTGGATGGGCCGCAGGCGGATTCAGCAGCTGATGCGCATGCCGGAAACCACCAAGGCCGAACGCTTGGCGCTCTATGCCTCCACGATCGCTTTCCAATGGCTCGTCTCGGCAATCGTTTTTTGGCGGATTACCGCGGATCGGATTCCGGCCTGGACTCTCGGGCTCGACATCTCCCGCCCAGCGCTTACCGGTGCGGTCGCTATCGGCCTGGCCGTCGTGATTTTTGCCAACCAGCTTTACAGCCTGCGCCGGCTGCCGGTTACCGATCCCGGCGAAAGCCGGGTGCTCATTCAGTTGGCCCTCAAGGTCTTTCCCCAGGACAATCCCGAGCGGCTGGCCTTTTTTGCCGTGGTGGTAACCGTAGCTATTTGCGAAGAGTGGATTTACCGCGGTTTCGTCCAGACTACCCTCCGAGATTGGGGAGGCAGCGCAATCTCCGGCATTCTGGGCTCGGCGTTGCTCTTTGCTGGGGCACATCTCTACCAAGGTAGGCGCGGCCTGATTTCCACATTCGCGATTGGCGTGATTTTCTCGGTGGTACGTTTCTGGACCGGAAGCCTCGTCCCATCGGTGGCGGCGCATTTCGTGGCCGATTTGACCGCTGGATACTGGTCGCCGTCGAGCGTGCG
>JAGWRH010000089.1 GCA_028876695.1 Acidobacteriota bacterium
CATCCCAGTGGCCGGTGGAGAATCCTGCCCAGGTATGCGGGGCCCAGGCGGGAGGATGAGGGCGGCCGTCCATCCAAACGGTGCGATATTGGTTATACGTGGTGGTGTAGATGTGATAGGCGACCACATCCTGCGTCGCCCGATCGACCTGTTTCCAAATGCGAATCGCCGATGGACCGCGCCAGTTGTAATCAGCGCCATGAGCGCGGCACTGGTTTTCGGGAAGTTCCAGCAGCGTTGCGTCCCAACTATCGCCGTGGAGGCGCGCGGCCGGATCGATCGGAAGGCCCAAATAGTCGCCAATTTCAGGACCGGGGATACGCTCGGGCCAGTCTTCGTGGAAGCGCGGGGCCCACTCACCAGAGGGATCATCCTGCGCAATTGCCGGCCTGACTGCTACGATCGCGAAAATTATCAAAACCAAGAAACCGATGGATTTCCCCAGATTAACGCGAAACATACGAGGCCCTCGAGCTATGATGGCGGCGCTCCCACCCTGCACACTCGAACGGCAGCGGAACCGCGTCCGGCCATTCGGACGGGCGCTTTTTACCATAAAAACGAGCCGGAGAAACACCTATTTTGAGATTCTTCGCAACGAGGCGGGATCAGCGATCGGACGCGCGCGTAAACGACGCGGCTGGACGGTTGAGCCAGCGAACGATGCGCATCACATGAGGGAAAGCGGTGAATGAATTCTAACCTGCCGCGGTAGAAGCCGCCGCTTCGGCTTGCGAAGGCGCATCTATGCGGATAGAATCCGCCGCAGGTGGACGGGCTGCGGGCGGCGGGGCGGAGAAATGACGCGAACAACGCGGCGCTTTCCCGAGGCCGACGAACCACAATCGAAGGCGCGCATTCAGGTCGGAGGTTAGGAACATGTCGCTTGTAAAGGCAATCCATCACATCACCGTATGTGTGGGCGGAGCACAGGAAGATATCGATTTCCAGACGCAGATTTTCGGTCAAAGGCTGATCAAGCAGACCGTGCTCTTTGACGGCAGGTACGCGCATTATCATCTGTACTACGCGAACGCGAATGCCGAGCCGGGTTCGGTGTACACGACGTTTCCATACCGGAGAGTGCAGGGCAAGCAGGGGTCGGGGCAGATTCAGTCGACGGCGTACACGGTGCCGAAAGACTCTCTGAAATTCTGGTCCGAGCATCTGGGGCGCCACAAAGTGAAGCACGGTGGGATTCAGGAGCGCTTTGGGCAGAAATTTATCCGCTTCGACCATCCTTCGGGCATACAGCTGGAAGTGCTGGAGGACAATGCCGACAAGCGCAAGCCGTGGACGACGGAAGAGGTGACCAGCGATGTGGCCACGCGCGGATTCCACGGACCGGTGCTTTCGGTGCGCGAAATTCCCGAGACGGAACGGTTCTTCGTCGATGCGCTCGGATTCCGCAAGACCGGCCAGGAAGGGCCGTATCACCGGTTCGAAATCGGCGAGGGCGGCGCCAACAAGACGGTCACGCTGCTGCATGAGCCGGATCGTCCGGCGGGAAGCTGGATCTTCGGCGCGGGCACGGCGCATCACCTGGCGCTGGAAGTGGAGAACGACGAGAAGCTCGCCGAACAAAAGGGCGTTTACGACGAACTGGGTTATACGGACGCATCGGAAATCAAGGACCGCATGTATTTCCATTCCGTGTATTGCCGGTGCCCGGGCGGAATTTTGGTGGAATGCGCGGCGACGGTGCCGGCGGGATTTGCCGTCGACGAACCGGCCGATGCGCTGGGAACCAGTCTGCTGCTGCCGCCATGGTTCGAGTCGCGACGCGCGGAAATTCAGGCGATGCTGGAGCCGATCGAGGTTCCAGAGAGCAATTTCCCTTCGGGCGCGAAGAAGATTCCGGTGAACGCGCCGGCTCCGGCGAAAGCGGCCGCGAGCGCGGCGGAACAATCGTCTGGCGGGGCGTCTGGCGGGGCGTCGGGCGGCGCCCAGCCCTCGCGGCGCACCAGCGCGGTGTTCATCGGCGGGGATAAACCAAAGAAGTAGGTTATTAGGTTGGGCTGGCCGCGAAACGCGATCGGTTTCGCGGCCGGCGCGGGTCCTCAGTAGGCCGCTTCCAGCAGGGACTCAATTTCACCTTCCGAAACCCGGCGGTCGATTGTGCCGGCGCGCTCGAGTTCATGCGCGATCGGCGCGACGACCTGACTGAGTTCCTCCCGCGGCACGCCCGCATCCTTCAGCGTATGGGGCAGATCGAATTTGGCGATGAAATCGGCCGCTGCGTCCGCGCATTTGAGAGCCGCGGCTTTGGCTTTGGCCGGCTCGAAAGGCAGACCGAATCCGGCGGCGATCGGACCGAAGCGTTCGGGCGCGATATCGGCCATGAAGCGCATGGCGTGCGGCAGCGTGATGCACGACGTGACGCCGTGCGGGACATTCCAGCGCGGGCCGATCTGGTGCCCGAGCAAATGCGAAATGCTGAAGCGTGTGTTCATGGAGCCGAAGATGGAAAACCACGCGGCCATCTGGCAGTAACCGCGGTGCGGCACTTGGCCGCTGCGATCGCCTTCGATGGATGCAGGCAGATGCTCAAGCAGAAGGGAAATGGCTTTGCTCGC
>JAGWRH010000090.1 GCA_028876695.1 Acidobacteriota bacterium
CATGTGCTGGTAATACCAGACCAACTTGCCAGTGTCGGGATCGAGCGCCACAGTCGAATCCGTATACAGGCCATCGTTCGAGTCGCCCGACTGGTCGTGGGGCTCGAGTAATGTCGCCGTATCGTAGGTTTGGCCGATGCCGAAATAAACGAGGCCGAGATCGGGATCGAAGCTGCCTGACGTCCAAACCGACCCGCCAAACCGCTGATTCACCGGCGCGCCGCTCCAACTATCTCCGCCGGGCTGGCCGGGCCGCGCGATCGTGTTGAAACGCCACGCTTCGCTGCCATTGTTCGCGTCCAGGCCCACGATGAAGCAGCCGCCCGGATACGTGTTGCAGCCACTCGCGCCCATCATCACCTTGCCCTTGGCAACGATCGGACCACCGTCTAGCCGCAGGTGTTGCGCTAATTCTTCCGGCCCCAGCACGGCGCGATCCCAGACGACCGCTCCCGTCTTCACATTGAGCGCGACGATGTGCCCGTCAGCCGTGGGTGCGTAGAGCAAATCTCTATAAATGGCCAGATTCTTGACAATATTCGAACTGCCGTTGCGCATATCGGCCGGCAGCGAACGCACGTAGTGCCAAAGCAGATCGCCGGTCCTGCCGTCGAGCGCCTGAACGGTGTTAGCGCTTTTGATGAAGAGGACTCCATCATGGACGAGCGGCGTGATTTCGTTGGGGCTGGAGGGCAGCACCCACGCCCAGGCTTCGCGGAGCGTGCTTACATTTTCTTTGTTGATCTGGCGAAGAGGACTGAAACCCAGGCTCGCGTAAGTGCGCCGCCACGTGAGCCAATCTCCGTCCTCCGGATGGCGAAGCGCTTCATCTGTGACGGGGGTAACGCTATCGAGCAGCTGCTTACGTTGCGCCATCGCCGCCGTGTACTGCGCGTCGTGATTCGCGGGAAGGACGTTCCCCGGCTCGGGAACAATTACTTTTTGCGCGTCGGATCGAGCACGCGTCCGAGTATTTGACTGCGCTTGCGCCGGCAACGGCACCAATGCACCCAGGCCGACGAGCATCATCACCACGATCAGCAATCGAGACTGGCCCACACGATGCCGCGCAATTGCGCGGTACAAATGCGAAGCAAAATCTGCGAACTGCGTCGATATTCTTTTCATATTGGCCCCAGACCTCACCGCAAACACGCAGTCTATTACCATCAACCGCGAGACAGAACAAGGGATGCCAGATTAACGAAAAGTAATCGGCTGAATCAGTCTCGCCGAAACACCCATCGCGTGGAAGAGCGCGGACCTCGCTTTTCATCCATTCCAAAAACAACGCTCGGATGCGCGGCGTAGATCGCGTTACCGAGCGAGCGAGGGTCCCATCGGTATTTGCGCTGATAAAGGGAGAGAAGGTTCCGGTCTAATTCGGAAGCTGAGAGCTTGCGGGCAACCGCCTCGATTACGACTGCTTCTCCGTCTTGATCGGCGCAGATCACGCAATTCGGGTTTTGTTCAAGGTTGAGTGCCTTTTGAGACCTGGGTCCGGTGCTGAAGTACATCACGCGATTAAACCACAGCCCCCAGATGATCATGACGTGAGGGCTGCCGTCCTTGCGCACGGTAGCAATACAGAAGTTGCGCCTCTTGATTAACCTTTCCTCGGCCCACTTCCAGGTGAGCAGCCCTTTTTTTCCGTGGGATGGTGTTGATCCCGGTGACGCGAGCCTACTAGCGATCGGTTCGGGCTGCTTTCTCTTTTGGGCCATACGTTCTTTCGCCTTGAGAGGTGTAGGTGCTCTGGCGGCGAATTACAACGGGGCGGATCGAATCTATCCCGAGTGCCGGAATAAAATTACGTCACCGTCTTTGACGACGTACTCTTTGCCTTCGAGCCGGAACTGCCCCTTCTCGCGCGCCGCCGCGAAACTTCCGGCGGCCAGCAGGTCCTGCCAGAAGACCACTTCGGCTTTGATGAAATTTTTCTCGATGTCGCTGTGGATCGCGCCAGCGGCTTTCTGAGCGGTCATGCCGCGCTCGATGGTCCACGCGCGGCATTCCGGCTCTCCGCAGGTCAGGAAGGAAATCAGCCCCAGCAGACGATAGCTCGCATGGATCAGCCGGTCGCGTCCGGATTCTTTCAGCCCGTACGCGCTCATCATTTCCGCAGCTTCCGCGTCATCCAATTCCGCGAGCTCCGCTTCGATTTTCCCGCAAAACGGCACCACGGCCGTGTGCGGCTTGGACGCCAACTTCTCCAGGTGATGCTTCTCAACCGCCCGGTCCGCTTCTGGAGCTTCCTCGTCGCCCAGATTCAGCACGTAGAGCATCGGCTTGCGCGTGAGAAACATGAAGCCGGTGATCATCTTCTGCTCTTCGGGCTTGAACTCCAGTTCACGCAAAGGTTTTTCCGCCTCGAGCGCCTCGCGGCAGCGCATCAGCACCTGCAATTCGGTTTCGAGCAGCGGATCTTTTTTCTTCTTTAAATCTTTTTCGACGCGCTCGATGCGCTTAGCCATCTGTTCGAGGTCGTTCAGCATCAGCTCGATATCGACGCTCTCGATGTCGCGCATCGCGTCAATTGAGCCGGCCTCGTGCGGCACCGCCGGGTTTTCGAACAACCGCACCACGTGCGCCAGCGCGTCGGCCTCGCGCAGCGGCACCAGCGACGCCGAATTCTTCTCGCGATCCTTCTGGATGCCGCCGATATCGACGTACTCGATCGTTGCATAGGTGATTTTCTTTGGCTTGAAAATCTCCGCGAGCCTGGCGACGCGCTCATCCGGCACGCGCGCAATCCCCACGTGCGCCTGATTTGGCGCGCTGCGCGCATCCACTCGCGCGCGCGTCAGAATGCGGAACAAGCTGGTCTTTCCCACCTGCGGCAGTCCGATAATTCCCGTTTGCATAAGTTTTCGATAGTAGCATAGCGATTGCTCGCGTTCGCAGCCCCGGCGCAACGCCAACCGACCGGGAGTTGTCCTCGGTACCGCGAAACGCTATGCTGCTCCTTCGCCATGGCTGAGACTGCGCCGTATTCTTTCGACCATCTAGCCGCAATCGAGCACTTATCGAAGACCGATCCGCGACTTGCCGGCCTGATTGCCAAAGCGGGCGAATTTAAGCTCACTCTGCGCGACGGCGAACCCTACGAATCGCTGCTGCGCGCGATTGTCTATCAAAGCATCGCGGGCAAAGCCGCCAAAGTAATCTTCGAGCGCGTACGCGCTCTTGGCAGCGACGGCCGTTGCCCTGCGCCCGAAGAACTCCTGCGCGTCCCGGCGCGCAAGCTCCGCGCCATCGGCCTGTCGAGAGCAAAGATCGCCGCAGTGCGCGATCTGGCGACGAAAACGATGGAAGGAATAGTGCCCACGCTTCAAGACGCGATGAAAATGTCCGATCAGGAATTAGTGGAGCGGCTTGATTCGGTGCGCGGCATCGGCGCTTGGACCGTCGAGATGTTTTTGATATTCCGGCTTGGCCGCCCGGACGTGCTGCCCATCCACGACTACGGCGTGCAAAAGGGTTTCGCGCTCACCTACGGAAAACGCGCCATACCTAAGCCGAAAGATCTAGCGAAATTCGGCGAACGCTGGCGCCCCTACCGCACCGTCGCGAGCTGGTACATGTGGCGCGCCGTGGACCACGCCGGCAAGTCCGCGCGCAAGATCACGAAGAAACGCTTGAAGATCACGGTGAAAAAGCGCGCCGTGAAAAAATCACTTTAATCGTGTTTTGGGCGGCGGTTCGACAGGTATCTCGATTACGGCGGGTTTCACTGCCGTAGCTTCTCGCGTTGTAAGGTATAGCGCCGCGATTCCGATCAGCAGAATGGCCACCTCCAGATCGACGGAAATTCCGTGAAGGCGATCGAATTGCATGCGCAGCGGGTTGATCGCCGCCGTTGCGTCCACCGAACCCATCCGCGACCGCAGCGCGTCCATGCGCGGGATCACGGTCCGCTGCGAAGCGAGCGTCAGCAGCAGCATCAGCGCCACGCCGATCGCGGCGGGGCGCGCAAAAGCCGCAAGCGATCGTCGCAACGCAATCGCCGCGAGCAGGTAAATCACCGCCGCGACGATTCCGAAATCGTGCAGCCCGCCAATCGTGTACCCAACGACAGCGCCAGCCAGATCACGGTTCGGCAGCACCGCAAAGGCGCCGGCCGTCACCACCGCCGCAAAATACACAATTGCGCCGATCCAGCCTCCCAGGGCCAGCATCTGCAGAAATCGCAAGAAGCCTTTCATTCCGCTTTCTATTGTACGGAGTTGCGCGCCTGCCACCAGAATCGTTTTCCAATCGGCGCGCTCCTCGCGACCGTCATTATGAGCGGCGGATCGACCGCTGGAAGTTGCGTCTTTCGCGAATCATATACCCTGTTCCGGATTGGTCCACTTTTTGGATACACGCCGCCAAATCAGCCGCTAGGCAGCTTCCGCAGTCGTGGCAGAATCAATTAGGGGGCTGCCAGTGCCCGGAAGTGAAGTCATGGTGGGCGATCAAGGACTTGAACCTTGGACCTCTCCCGTGTGAGGGGAGCGCTCTAACCACTGAGCTAATCGCCCGATTCGATGTTCTCGCGCTGCAAGCCCGCACGAACCGCGCTAGAACTGGCCGGATACGGAACGCGGTGCGCGTTGGGAAGCGAAGCACGAACGCCGATAGCGCGGATGCGCTCTCGGTGTTGAGCGGCATCATTTTTGCAGAAGGCCCGGGGAATTGCAAACGATCGCCAACACCGTCGCACGCGCCGATACCGGCCCTTTTGCCGAGCTGCAGCGATCCATCGCCCGGGTGGTAAAAGGCAAGGACGATGCGATCCAACTCGCCCTGATCGCCCTTCTCGCGCGGGGCCACTTGCTCGTGGAAGACGTTCCCGGCGTCGGGAAAACCACGCTGGCGCAAGCTCTCGCTCGTTCGTTCCACTGCTCGTTTCAGCGCATCCAGTTCACTTCAGACTTGCTGCCCGGCGACGTGATCGGCGTCAGCGTTTACAACCCCGCCACGCAGGATTTTGAGTTCAAGCCTGGCCCGATTTTCGCCAACGTGATCGTGGCCGACGAAATCAACCGCACCACGCCGAAAACTCAATCCGCTCTGCTCGAAGCCATGAGCGAATCGCAGGTCACCGTCGATAACCACACCCACCCGCTAGCGAAGCCATTCATGGTGCTCGCCACGCAGAATCCGATCGAACACCACGGCACCTATCCGCTTCCCGAATCGCAGCTCGACCGCTTCCTTATGCGCATCCGCATGGGCTACCCGTCGCGCTCGAGCGAAAAAGAAATCATCCGCAATCATTCCGGCGCCGCCATCCAGGAAATCGCGCCCACCATCGATGCCGCCGACGTAGTGGCCGCGCAGGAAAGCGTCGCCCGCGTGAAATGCGACGATAGCCTGCTCGACTACACCCTCGAGATTGTCGAGCGCACGCGCCAGAGCGAACATCTAACTCTCGGCGTCAGCCCGCGAGGCGCCGTGATGCTGCACCGCGCCGCGCAGGCGCGCGCCTTCCTCGAAGGCCGCGATTATTGCTTGCCCGACGATTTCAAGCGCCTGATCGTGCACGTTTTCGCGCATCGCCTGGTGGTCAGCTCGCGCTACGTCTCCACGCAAAAACGCTCCGAGCAGGCCGAAGCCATCCTCCGCGAAATCATCGATTCCACCCGCGTACCGGTGTGATGATGCCAGCGCTGTCGTGAACTCCGTCGCCATACCGCCCAAATCCGCCACGGGCGCGCTGCGATTCCTGCGGCCGCGCGAACGCTCCGCCTGGCGCAATTTCATCCTCGCGCTGACCGTGCTTGCCGTCGCAATGGCCGTCGCTCTGGTGTCGGCAGCCGCCGCGCAACAGGGTCGCGTCGCCCTCGCCGCGGTAACCACTGCCATCGCGCTCGGTCTTGCTGCCTGGGTGGCCATCACGATCGTCCCGGCGATGGCCCGGCGTACCAGCCTGCGCTGGATCGCGTATCAAATCGACTACCGCCTCACGCGCGACGGAGTGATCTATCTCGGCGCTATCTTTGTTCTCGTTCTCGCGGCTGTTAACACCGGCAATAATCTGCTCTTTTTGATCCTCGCCTGCTCCCTCGCGGGCATTTTGATATCCGGCGTGCTCTCGCGCGTCGTGCTCACGGGCGTCAACTTGAAACTCGATCTGCCGGAGCACATTTTCGCCGGGCAGCCCGTCCTCGCGGAACTCGCGTTGCGCAACGAAAAGCTCTTCTGGCCGTCGTTTTCGCTTCGGGTCGTCGGCGAGCCGGCCAAGGATGCGTCCGCCGAATCGAACATCCTCTCGCGACCGGTCTTCTTCCCGTATCTCGCTCGCGGCAGCTCAGCGGTGCAAAAAGTCGAACTGCGCTTCGCCCGCCGCGGCGTCTATCGGCAGGACTCGTTCGGCATTCGCACGCGTTTCCCTTTCGGCTTCTTCGAAAAAACGCGCCGCGTCTCGTCCGATGTCTCCATCACCGTCTACCCGCGCGTCGAACCCACCGAGCAGTTTTACGAAGTTCTTCCCTTGCTCAGCGGCGAAATGGCCAGCTACTTCCGCGGACGCGGCCACGAGCTCCATTCGCTGCGCAATTATCAGCCGGCCGATAGCGCCCGGTTCGTCGACTGGAAGGTTTCCGCGAAATCGGGCCGCTTGATGGTCCGCGAATTCGCCCGCGAAGACGAGCGCCGCCTGATGCTCGTCCTGGACCCAGCGATTGCCTCGCCGCGCTCCGGCAGCTTGATGCGCAGACCGAGCGCATCGCTTCCGATCGAATACGCCGGCCGATTCGAACGCGCCGTGTCACTCGCCGCCTGCATCGCCTGGCACTTTTACGAGCTGGGCTCCGTGATGCAATTTCGCACGCCCTCATTTACCACGCCGCTCGCCCCCGCCGGGGAAATCATCTATGACGCGCTGCGCGAACTCGCCCTCGTCCAGCCGCTTCTCCACCCGATTGCCGATCCGAAGGCTTTGGGCGGATTGGGCCCGTCGAAGAGCGCCGACGATTCGGGGACAAGCGATGTTTTCCTCGATTCGCTCGCCGCCGAAACCGAAATCTTCAAGATCATTCTTACCGCCCGGCCCCAGCGCACCATCCCCACCTCGCTCTGGTCGTCTTCCTATTTCCTCTTCATCGATCAGCTGTAGAGGTTTAATCCGGCCTGTCGCTTCGATGGATGTGTTAGCCGCGAACCTCCATTTAATTTGCTCGTATGCGACAATACCCGCCGCATGAAGACTCCTTTCAAGCCGCGGGAACTAGCGAAATTTCAGCGGACTCTCCTGGCCTGGTATCGCCGCAATCGGCACGCTCTCCCCTGGCGAGCTAGTCGTGACGCATACCGCATCTGGGTGGCTGAGATCATGCTGCAGCAGACGCGCATCGCCGCCGTCCTGCCCTACTACGAACGTTTCCTCGAAAACTTTCCGGACGTCCACTCTCTCGCCCGCGTTCCGCAATCCGAAGTGTTACGTCTGTGGTCCGGGCTCGGCTATTACAGCCGCGCGCGCAATCTCCACGCGGCTGCGCGTGAAATTGTCTCGCGCCACGGCGGCGATTTTCCCGGCACAATCTCCCACGCCCTGTCGCTCCCAGGCATTGGACGCTACACCGCCGCCGCGATTCTCAGCATGGCCTACGACGTTCCGCTCGCGGCCCTCGACGGCAACGTGGCCCGCGTGCTGGCGCGACTCTTCGCCATTCGCGGCCATCTGCGCGGCCCCGGTCACTGGCGCGCGCTCACCTGCCTCGCCGAGCAACACCTCGCGCGCTCCGCTCCTGGCGACTGGAACCAGGCCCTCATGGAACTCGGCGAAACGGTTTGCACGCCGCGAAATCCGCGCTGCGCGGAGTGCCCCGTCGCAGGCCACTGCCGCGCCCGCGCGCGCAATCTCACCGGCACAATCCCTGCGCCTCGACGCAAACCCCGGGCGGTCCGCGTGCGCATCGCCGCCGCGATTCTCCGCGATCCGCGCGGCCGCACGTTGCTCGTTCGCGATCCTGGCGCGCACGATCGCGTGCTGTTTTCGCGCATGTGGCAATTCCCTGCCATCGAAGTCTCGCGCCAACCGCGCGTTGAGCTTGAGAATCACATTCGCGCCACTCTCGCGCTGGATGGCTCTTCACTTTCGCTCGAAGCTCTGCCCGCCGCTCGCCATGGCGTCACTTTCCGCAATGTGACGCTTCTCCCCTTCCTCGTCGAGCTCCCGCGACTGCCCAAACCGCGCCGCTCTCGAGCACTCCCACTTGAGGCGCTCCATCGCCTGCCCGTCTCCAGCGCCACCCGCAAACTGGCCGCCGCCGCGGCGATGCGCGATGCCATCGTGCATTAGCCGATTCGCATCCGCGGCGACCCTCCCGCGGCAACCTCTGCCCGGCCAGTGTTAGCATCGAATACGTGGCTTCCGCCGCGCCAACCGTCGCGAATCCGACTGCGCCGCCGCTTCCGGCGGTGCAACGCTACTTTGAAATATCGCTCTTCCTCCTCGTAGCCACAGGCGTGATGGCCATCGTTTCCACCGGTAAACTCGACGCCTTCTCTACTGTTCTGCCGCCCGTCGTGCTCCTCTACAAGGGAATTCGTCTGTGGCGCGGACGCGGGCCCGAACTCACCTCGCGCGCGGCCACAGGCCTGGTTCTCGCGTACTTTTTGTTTTTCCCTCTCGATCTGTGGGTCATCTCGCGCGAGCTGGCCGCCGGAGCGCCCAATCCGCTGATGTACGCGGCTCTGCTCTCGACGATCCACCTGCTGCTCTTTGCCACTTTAGTCCGCCTCTGCTCGGCGAGGTCCACTCGCGATCACGCGTTTCTCTGCCTCCTGGCCATCGGATGCATGCTCGGTTCCGCCATCCTGACCGTAGGCGCCGGCTTCCTTGCGGCCCTGGCGCTGTTCCTGGTGCTCGCCGTCTCCACATTCGTGGCCTTGGAAATGCGCCGCAGCGCGGCGGACGCGGTCTCGCCGGCCGTGGACTTTGGCTCGCCCCTGGCGCGCCATCTCAATCGCGCGCTTTTCGTCATTTCGGCCGTGGTCGCGGTAAGCGCCTTGGCGCTCGGCGGGTTACTGTTCTTTCTGATTCCGCGCGTCACCACCGGGTACCTGAGCGCGTTTAATCTGCGACCCACGCTGATGACCGGCTTCAGCGACAACGTCACCCTCGGCGAAATCGGCCAGATTCAGCAAAGCTCAGAGATCGTCATGCGCATTCACGTGGACGGAAATCCCGCCACCGCGAAGGAAGTCCACTGGCGCGGCATTGTTCTCACGAATTTCAACGGCACGCGCTGGTACACGCCGGCCGAATCGCGCGAAGTAGTCCCTGAATCGTCCATCGGCGAATATAAGTTTTCGGCCGACGAGCCCGGTGGCGGCGCTCTAGTCCCCCTGCGCTACACCGTTCTAATGGAGCCCATCGCCACCGACGCCATCTTTCTCGCGCCGCAAATTGCCGTTCTGCGCGGCCGTTTTACCGATGCGCTGCCACGACCCGGATTCGCAAGCAGCGGATTTCTGTTGCGCGATTCGACCGGCTCCATATTCAATCCCGCCCACAACGCCGTGACGATTCGTTACGACGCGCTCTCGCTCGTCCCGGCCATCTCGCCGCCCGAGCTCCGCAAGGCGCCAGCCGCTTTTCCGCGGAAAATCCGAGGTCTGTATCTGCAATTGCCCGCGCGCCTGGATTCGCGCATTCCCAGGCTTGCCGGCGATATCGCCGCGCAATCGCGCAACGAGTACGATCGCGTCGCGGCGATCTCCACCTATCTCCAGGGACACTACCGTTACACGCTCGATCTGAAAGGACCGGCGCCCGCCGACCCACTCGCCAATTTTCTTTTTGTGCGTCGCGAGGGCCACTGCGAATACTTCGCCACCGCCATGACCGTCATGCTCCGCACCCTCGGCATACCCGCGCGCTACGCCACCGGCTTCGCGCCCGGCGAATACAACGACGTGGCCGGCGATTACATCATCCGCTCGAGCGACGCGCACGCCTGGGTGGAAGTCTATTTCCCCGGCTACGGCTGGCTCACCTTCGATCCCACGCCCGCGGGCAATGAGCAACACCGCGGAATGTTCGATCGTCTCGGGCTCTACTGGGATTGGGTTCAGTACAACTGGGGCGAGTGGGTGGTGAACTACGACTTCTATCATCAGATGATGGTGGGCAGGAACATTCACGCGACTTCGCGCACGTGGAGCGATCGTGCGCGCGATTTTTATCGGCGCGGCCAGCGCGCGGCGCTCGACGCCATTCTTTCTCTTGATCGCCGCACCGAAGCCTCGCCGTACTTCCTCCCGTCGCTCCTGGTCGTGCTCATCGCGGTTCTTTTTGCGCTCCGCGGACGCGCTCTTCTCCGCTATCTCGTTGCCCGCTGGCGTTTGCGCGCTCATCGCGGCGGCAATCTCACGGCCAGCCTGGCTACGCTTGAATACTCTGAACTGCTGCGCCTGCTTGAAAAGCGCGGCTGGAAGAAATCGCCGGCGCAGACCGCGTTCGAATTCGCCTCGGCGATTTCGTCGCCCGAACTCGCCGCGCCGGTGATGGAATTCACCGAACTATACCAGCGCGCCCGCTTCGGCAGCGGTATCCCGGGCGTGCCCGCCATGGACGCAAGCGAACTCGATCATCCCGCCCGCATCGAGCGGATGACCGCCCTTCTCCGCTCGATCCGCGATCTGCTCCGCTCACGCAAGCGCTCCGTGAGATGAAAGCTCGTCTCCCAATACTGCTTATGCTGTTGCCACTGTTTGTTCCTTCCTCGCGCGCCAATGCCCCCCAAACGTACGCGACCGGCTACATCAAGGGCAGTTCCGACTGGTGGTCCTTTCTGAACGAGAACTTTCGTTCTCCTGTGCGGAGCCCCCAGCGCAGATCGTTCGCGACGTCTAACCTGGTAATCGGCAGCCTTTCGTTCGGCGAGGAGGATCTTTTCGAGCTCAGCGGCGATCCGCTCCACGGAATCGAGGTGGCACTCGGAAAAGCGCCTGTAACCGAGCGCGGCGATCCTTCAACCAGCCGATCCCAAATCTGCTACACGTCTGCCGAGCATCCGGGTGCGATGTACTTGGTTTTTGAGACGGGCGGGAGCGAGCTGAATTTTTACCTGTTTGCCGATGGCGCGCCGTGGACGGCCCGCATTCGATGCGCTCCGTCTGCACTCGTATCGCGATCGCTCGCGACCGGCTCCGGGTTACACCTCGGCATGAGTTCCTCCGAAGTGGAAGCGGTACTCGGAAAACCAACTGCCTACTCTCACGACAAGCTGATCTACTGGGGAACGACGGTGCGAAAAACACCGGTCGATGTGCTGAACAAACTCAGGCAACAGCATCCAAAGATGAGCTCATCCGATTTTCAAAACGACTTCTCGCGGTATGACCTCACGATTTACATCGAGGCCCGGTTTTCAGCCGGC
>JAGWRH010000091.1 GCA_028876695.1 Acidobacteriota bacterium
CTCCCGATTGGCGGCTTTGAATTTAGCCTTTCCGGGTGCCGCACTCTGAGCGCTGTGTGCGAAGGGTGCGGATTTTGCTGTGTAGCGCCGGCGTCTCGCGTGCAGTTTAGGATGTACCGGATGCCGCACTCCTCGCGGTGTGCGCACCGGGTTCCCAATGCGCTCGGGTTCGTGTCAGGGCACGACTTAAGTCGTGCCATAAAACGCGCAGCAGCGCGCTTCCTTTCGCGCATGTCTATCCGCGCGAAGTATTGCTTTCGCCGGAACGATCCATTCGATCTGCCGAGTGCCGCATTCGTGCGCCGCGCGCAACAGGGTCCGCAACGCGCTTGCGCGTTGGAGTAGCTGCGACACTTGCGGATGTTTCTCTCGATTTGGCATTTCCAGGATCTTCGAATTTCAGGGTGCCGCACTCTGAACGCTGTGTGCGAAGGGTGCGGATTTTGCCGTGTCGCGCCGGCGTCTCGCCAGCATCTTTGTTTTTTCTGTCTTTCGCGTGCGCCACTCGCCGTGAGCGCCGGTTCTCTCGGTGGGTTCATCCGGTTCGCGCGCGGCGCAGGCTCTTACGCCGTCGCGTCCAGCGCCGGAACCATCTCGTCTTGCGCCAGGAAATTCCGCAGGAACGGGTCCTCGGTCTTCTCCAGCTCTGGCCACGTCCCGAAAAACGCCACGCCTCCATCGACGAGAAAAATCACCCGGTCGGCCAGCTTCTTCGCCAGATGCGTATCGTGCGTCACCACAATCGACGTCTTATGCAACGTCTGCTTCAGCTTGCAGATCAAATCGCTCACGTGCGACGCCATCAGCGGATCGACCATCGTGGTCGGCTCGTCGTACAGGATCGCTTCCGGATTTTCCGCCAGCGCCCGCGCGATCGCCACCGCGCGCTTCGTCCCCGTGCTCAGCTCCGCCGGGAAACGATCCGCCAGGTCGGCCACTTCCAGCATCGTCAACAGTTCCTCCACGCGCGCGTCGATCTGCTCCCGGTCCAAACGCCCGCCGCGGCTCTCCAGCGGAAACGCCACGTTTTGCGCCACCGTCAGCGAATCGAAAAGCGCCCCGCCCTGGAAAACCATCGTCACCCGTCGCCGGATTTCGAAGAACTGCTCCTCCGTCCAGCCCGTCACGTCCTTCCCGCCCAGAATGATGCGGCCCTCGTCCGGCTCCAGGAATCCCAGCAGCAATTTCAGCGAGACGGATTTCCCCACCCCGCTGCGGCCCATAATCACCGCCGTCTCGCCTCGTTCCACGAAAAAATTCACGTCCTTCAGGACGGTATTTTCGTCGAACGACTTCCACACGTGCTCGAATTCAAAATAGTGCCCGCTCATCTCCCCTCAACTTGCCTGATCTTGACGTCCCGAACCCAGTCCCGTCTCGCCGCCGCCCTCGAACCGCCTCCGCGCTTCCTCATAATCCTCCGGCGAATTCATATTCTTGAACAGCGATCCCTCCGAATCAAACGCTTTCCACTCGAAGGGATCGATCAGCTCCACCAACGTGTCCGCCAGGCCGTCGGTCACCTTCCTCACGCCGCGCTCGAGCGCCGCCCGTATCGCCGCTTCCGCCCGTTTGTTGTACATCGCGCACAAAGGCTCGGCGCCGCGCGTGTTCGCCGGCACCACCGCATCGGCCTGCGAATCGAGCGCCCGCCGCACCAGAAATTCCAGCCACTCGTTCGTCAGGTACGGCAAATCGCACGCCACAATCAAATTCCATGGCGCGACCGACGCTCCCAGCGCCGTGGCGATCGCGCCGAGTGGTCCCGCTCCTGGCCATTCATCCGCAATCGTAGCCAGCCCGAACGAATCCGCGCCGTTCAAATTCCCGATCACCGTTGGCGCGCCGGCCACCGATTCAACCAGCCGCGCCATTCGCACGAGCATCGGCACGCCGCGCAATTCCAGCGCCGCCTTGCTGCGGCCCATGCGCGTGCTCTCCCCGCCGGCCAGAATGAATCCCGCGACTTGCGGATTTTGCGCCATGCTTTTTGTGCTTTCGATTTCCGCTGTCGGTGAGCTTGAATTTCTGGAATGTGACACAAGCAATCAGAATTCAAGCCCGCCAGGTACACCGACTTTTGAATCTTTCGCAGATTGCGATTATTTTCGAGCTTCTACCTTCGACAATCTACACATTTAGCGAGCCGCCCTCAATCGCGCCCGTCGAGAATCGTAACTAGCTGATATTATTACACTTGTTTAGCATCTTCTCGACGAGCGGATCCTCGTACTATGGGCTTTGGCCCTTGACAGGGCCCAGCGGCTTGCTATATTAGCACTCGCTTGCGAGGAGTGCTAAGTCCAGCAAGCAATTCTCACCACAGCATTGGAGGGAAGGACAGATGGCAGTCAACGTCACGCCGCTGCACGACCGTGTCCTCGTTCGGCGGCTCGAAGAGAAGGAGACCGTGAAGGGGGGCATCATCATCCCTGACTCGGCCAAAGAGAAACCGCAGGAAGGCGAAGTCGTCGCCGTTGGCGCAGGCAAGCTCAACGATAAGGGCGACCGCATCCAGCTGGATGTGAAAGTGGGAGACCGCATCCTGTTTGGAAAGTATTCCGGAAACGACATCAAAATCGACGACGAGGAATTTCTCATCCTGAAGGAAGACGAAATTCTCGCCAAACTCGGCGCGGCGGCGAAAGCGGCCGGCGGCCGAAAGTAAGCTCCACAAATCAGCGCGGCGCGAAGCCGCGCAGCTCATTACGCGGGAAATCTTAGGAGGAAATGGAAATGGCAAAGCAAATCGTGACTGGCGAGAATTCGCGTCAGTCAATTCTCCGCGGCGTCAACGTGCTGGCCGACGCCGTGAAGATCACCCTCGGTCCGAAGGGCCGCAACGCCGTGATCGAGAAGAAGTTCGGCGCGCCGATCATCACCAAGGACGGCGTGACGGTGGCTAAGGAAATCGAGCTGAAGGACCCCCTCGAGAACATGGGCGCACAGATGGTGCGCGAAGTGGCTTCGAAGACCTCCGACGTGGCGGGCGACGGCACGACCACGGCGACCGTGCTGGCGCAGGCGATCTTCCGCGAAGGCGTGAAGACCGTGGCGGCCGGCGCAAGCCCGACGGCTCTGAAGCGCGGCATTGACCGGGCCGTGGAAGTGGCGGTCGAGGAAATCAAGAAGCTGCACAAGGACGTGAAGGGCGACATGATCGCGCAGGTCGGCACGATCTCCGCGAACAACGACAAGCAGATCGGCGGCATCATCGCTGAGGCCATGAAGAAGGTCGGCAAGGAC
>JAGWRH010000092.1 GCA_028876695.1 Acidobacteriota bacterium
AACTCACAGAAAAGAAAGGCTCGCGACACAGTCTAATCGATACACTTCCCGTCACCAGCCTGTCGTGCACTGCGGATACTACTCGCCGGTCACCGTTTCTGCCCGGAACTGCCAATCGAGTAGAAACACGCATAAGCCGCTGAAAACAAACAATCGCGATTCCTTCTACCCGGAACTAGGCGAAGCAACGATTCAATCTCACGCCCGGCTCGCCTCGTCGCGACAGCACCCGATCCACGACACGCGGCCAGCGCAGCCGCCATTCTTGACCGCTCCGCTGATGAATGCTAACAATCGCCGCCAGAACCATCACAGGTGGCCTGGAGAATCGCAATGAGCCTATTACCATCACGAAGCATCCGACGCTCGGCTCGCATTGTCAGCGTGCTTTTCCTCGGATTGGGAATGGCTTCGGCCGCACGAGCGCAGATGCCGGGAACGGTCGAAAACGGGGGCGGGATCTCCAATCAGACGGCGATGGGCATCAGCGGAGGCATGACCGACCAGCTGCAATATGGCACGTTCGGACACGGCGAGCAGCGCGAACAGTTCGACGCGTATCAGAAGTTTCTGAAATCCAATGAGCCACAGAAGAAGATCAAGCTCGGAAACGAATTTTTGAAGCGATACCCAAAAAGTCCATTCGACGAACCGGTGGACGTGGGCCTGATGACGGTGTACATGGCCCAGAAAGATTGGAACGACTCTTACCGCTGCGGCGACGACGCGCTGGCGCTCAATCCCGACGATGTGGACGTGCTGGCTCCGGTCAGCTGGGCGATCCCGCATGTGTACGATCCCAAATCGCCGGACGCAAGCGAGCAGCTATCGAAAGCGGAAAAGTACGCGAAGCATGCGCTGGAAGTGATGTCCACGATGCACAAGCCGGCGCATATGACCGATGCACAATTCTCCGACGCGAAAGCCCGAAGATCCGCGCAGGCGCACAGCGCCCTGGGACTCGTCTATTTCCGCCGCCAGCAGTACAGCGATTCCGCGAAGGAAGTCGAACAAGCGGTTGACGGGAATTCCGCGCCGGACCCGACCGACCTCTTTGTGCTTGGAGCGGATTATCACTTCTTGAGCCGCCACTTGGAATCCGAGCAGGCTTTCGCGCGCTGCGCGCGGATCACCGGATCGCTCGAAAGCCAGTGCGCGCAAAACGCCAAGGCGGAGAAGCTGCAGGAAGGCGCCTCGAATTGAAACGCGGCAACTGGCGGAGCCGCACACCCGCATCCCGGCGGGCGGATACCGTTGCCGCCGGCGCGGCTCCGATGCGCGCACGCTTCCGGCAAGCGGCGCATCCCACTGATGCCGGAAGATCTTCCCGCTACATCGGGACGCAATTTTCGATTTTTGTTGCGTTGGCGGGTTGGAGGCACGCGGGTGACGAAAATCGACGCGTATGGCAGAACGGGCTAAAATGGAGAAGCGGACCATCCCGGCACGGTCCGCTCGTTTGCCCAACAGCCGTTAAGCCGCAGGCCGGATTCACGCGCTACCTAAGCCCGCGCACATGAGTCCGAGAGGTGGAGCATCTTCCGTGAAAAGCCCACCGCATGGGATTTCTCGCCGAAAGGCCGTTTACGCGGGCGCTGCCGTCGTGGGACTGCTCGGCGTCGCGATCGCCTGCGCCGCCGCGGACTTGAGTCAGGCGACCATCGAGGCGTTCAATCAGTATGTGAAGGTGGCGCAGCAGCGGACGGAATCGAGCCTGCGCGCCACAGGTCCGTTCCTGTGGATCGATTTTCGCCCGGAATCGAGCGGCAAACACTACTACGAACAGCTGCGATCGGGTGAATTCGTGATCCGGCGACTGGATACGTACGACGACGGTCGCGAGATTGAAATACCCGACGGCATGGTGCACCACTGGATCGGACTCGCGTACGTTCCCGGCGCGACGCTGAAATCGGCCGAATCGGTGATCGAGGATTACCAGGATTACCGCGAGATCTACGCGCCGGAGGTGAGGCGCTCGAAAGTGTTCGCGCAGGATGACGAAGGGCTCCATCTGTATCTGCAGCTCTTCAAGGATTCGCCGCGGCGTGTTTCGTACAACGTGAATTTCAAGGTGCAGCGGGTTTCACTCTCCACGACGCGCATCGCGAGCACTTCGATTTCCACGCGCATCGCGCAGCTGCAGGATCCCATGCAGACGACCAGCGCCGAATATCCGGTAGGGCAGGATTCCGGCTTCCTGTGGCGCATGAATGACTACTGGCGGTACGAGCAGAAGGACGGCGGCGTGTACATGCAGGTGGAGGCGATCTCGCTGAGCCGCGACGTGCCTCCATTTTTGGGGTGGTTCGTGCGGCCGATAATCCGCCGAGTGGCGCGGCAAACAATCGCGAGCCTGTTGGAGGCGAACCGGCGCGCGATTCAGAATCCGCAGCGGTACGCGCCGCACGCAACGAGTATCGTCGCGAATTCGGCGGGCGTGAGAGCGCCGGCCCAGGACCCACCTCACCAGTAAATCGACTCGCGACGCAGTCCGCGCAACTTGCAAAGCAAAGAACGGCCGCGGCAAGCAGCTTCCTGCCGGCGAGCGTTAGCGACGGCGCGCGAGCGTATCTGCGTCCGGCTGGAGCAGCGCCGCTATCGGTAGCGGACGAAGAAGTACGCGGACATGCCGAAACCGATGGCGATCACGCCCCAGCGCACGTGCCGCGGGTTCAGTTTCTGGGCGAAGAGCGCTCCGCCGTAGCCACCCAGCGCCGCACCCACGACCATCACGGCCGCCTCCGGCCAAACGATGCGGTGGCCGACGATGAACGTGACGAGCGCGACTCCATTCACGATGGTGACAAGAAGCGTTTTCACGCCGTTCATCGTGTGGATATTTTCCATGCCGAGGAGCGCCAGCAGCGCGAGCACCAGGATTCCCGCGCCGGCTCCGAAATAGCCGATGTAGGTGGCGATAAAGAGCTCGATGATCAGGCCGCCGATGAAAACGAGCAGCGGGGTGCGTTTCCCGGAGGCGGCCGCACCGAGCGGCGCCGCGTCGATTTCGCGGTTTTCCACGCGCGCGCGCAGCCACGACGTGATCCGCGCGCTGAAGATAAACACGATCGTGGCGAGCAGCAGAAGCCAGGGGATCAGTTTCACGAACGTCTCTTGCGGCGTGCGCAGCAGAATGTTGGCGCCCAGAACGCCGCCGACGATGCCGAGAACGATCAGCGGAGGAAGTATGCGGCGGGCCTGGCTGTCGAAGGCTTTGCGATAAGCCACCGTGCTGGCGATGGTGCCGGGCCATAGGGCGCAGGTGTTGGTGGCGTTGGCGGCGATGGGCTCGATGCCGGAAACGAGCAGCGCGGGAAAGGAAATGAAGCTTCCTCCGCCGGCGAAGGAATTCATTACTCCAGCGAGCAGCGCAGCGATGAATAGGAAACTAGCGCGGCCGAAAGGCACGCGAAAGAATACCGCGATTCCGGGCGAAAAGGCATGGGCTGTTTGCTCAAAGGAGCCGCTTCGGACGCCGAGGAGCCAGCCGAAGCCGATCCAAATTGCGATATGATAGCGGATACGGGCTGTCCCGTTTTCGCGCCATGGTGACCAATGAGCGAGCGCACAACTCCGTTTGCGACGGTGGACGAATCGATCGAGGAAATCCGGCAAGGGCGCATGATCGTCCTGGTGGACGACGAAGATCGCGAAAATGAAGGCGATCTGTGCATGGCGGCGGAGAAGATCACGCCGGACGCGATCAACTTCATGGCGAAGTTCGGCCGCGGGCTGGTGTGCCTGGCGCTGACGGAGCAGCGCTGCGACGAATTGCACCTGCTGCCGATTTCGGCGCGGAACACGTCGGCATTCGGGACGCCGTTTTGCGAGCCGATCGACGCGCGACGCGGCACGACGACGGGCATCAGCGCGGCGGACCGCGCCACGACGATTCTGGCGGCCATCGATCCGAAAACGCATCCCGAGGATTTGGCGCGGCCCGGCCACATCTACACACTCCGGGCGCGCGCGGGCGGCGTGCTGGTGCGGGCGGGACAAACGGAAGCGTCCGTGGATTTGGCGCGAATCGCGGGGCTCGAAGCTTCGGGCGTGATCTGCGAAATCATGAACGACGATGGCACGATGGCGCGCATTCCGCAGCTCGTGGAGTTTTGCCGGGAGCACGGGCTGAAGCTGCTGACGGTGGCGGAATTGATCCGTTACCGGATGCGGCACGAACGGTATGTGCGGCGCATCGCGGAATCGATTCTGCCGACAAAGTATGGAGACTTCCGGATGATCGCGTATTCGAGCGACGTGGATCATGAGGTGCACGTGGCGCTGGTTCGCGGCGAGATATCGAACGATGGGCCGCCGCTGGTGCGCGTCCATTCGCATTGCTTGACGGGCGACGTGCTGGGCTCGACGGCGTGCGATTGCCGGGCGATGATCGAAGGATCGCTCAAAGCCATCGCCGCGGAGGATCGCGGCGTGTTCGTCTATTTGCATCATACCGGCCGCGGATTTCTGATCGATTCGCGCACCGAAGAGGGCGCGATACTGCCGCGAATTATTTATCACGAGCGCGGACAGGCCGAGCGCGACGCCGGCGCGCAGCGGTTGATCCAGCACGAAAGCGGCATTGGCGCGCAGATTCTGAAGGACCTGGGGCTGCGGCGGATTCGCGTCCTCACGAACTTGCCGCGGAAAGTGGTGGCGCTCACCGGGTACGGGCTCGAGATCACGGACCAGGTTTCGTTGCGCGTGCAGGACGAAGCCAGGCATCAGCTGCTCTAAACGACGGAGGGTAACTGTATGCTTCTTTTGAAACGAGCGCTCTTGACTGCCGCGGGTTCGATTTTGATCAGCACCGCCGCGAGCGCGGCAGCGCAGCCAGTCGCGCCCAAGCTCACTCCCCGTCTGCGTGGGCTACTCGTGAGCGAGATGGTTTCGGTGCGCACCGCCGCACACGGAATTCTGGACGGCCTCGTGAACGGCGACGATGCAAGCGTAGCGATGCTCGCGCAGCGCGTTCACGACAGCTTTATCATGGAAAGATCGATGACGCCGCGGGATCGTAAGGATTTAGAGGCGGCGCTGCCGAAAGAGTTTGTCGCCATGGATCAATCATTCCATGCGACGGCGGGACAGCTTGCCGAAGCAGCGAGGGCGCACGAGCGAGCGCGCGAGCATGTCCTCTTTGACCGGATGACCGCGACGTGCTCCGCTTGTCACAGCCGGTTTGCGACCGACGTGTTTAAGGGCTTCGCGCCCAAATAAGGCAATCTCGCCGGCTGAACCGCGACGCGCTGAGCTACACGCCTTGATCCAAGCCGAGCATCGCACACGCATAAAACCTTCTCGAACGTGAAGTCGCTTCGGAGCGGCAGACCGGAGTGAGCGCGCAGCCGAGGCGCGAATTCACTTCAGTTCGCGATGGGGCGCTGAGCTTGCGCGGGGCGGGTGCGGCAAACGCGGCGCGGGCGCGACGGTGACCCAGGGGCGGAGCTTTTCGAACTTACTGCGCGAAATTCCGTGGAGCGAGAGCAGGTCTTCGACGCGGCGAAACGGCCCGCTCTTGGCGCGGAAATCGAGAATGGCTTTTGCGGTCACTGGGCCGACGCCCGGCAATTGCTCGAGCTCCGTGGCGGTGGCGGTGTTCAGATCGACGGGCTTCGCCGGCGGATGCTTTTTCGATCCGGCGAACGCTAGCGGCACGCACGCGAGCGAAACCATTAGACCAAACGTGAACGCGAGGCGACGGAGAACCTTTAGAGGCATTGGGCGTCTCAAAGCGATTAACAACCTGCGCTAAAACCACATCGATCGATGCCAACACGCGCCAAAATTATCCGCGAGCGATCAGCGGCGCCAGCGTGGCAGATACGTGACGGCGAACAGCGCGACGGAGGCAAACAGCAGCGCACCGATGACGATCGTTTGCGCGTGAAACCTGAGAATGATCAGCGACATCAGGAACAGGGCCGCCAACGCATAAATCAATATGCCGAAGATGGTGCGAAAGAACCGCAGATTCGGGTTTGCCGGGCGGCGCCAAGCGCGACGGTCGGGGCCGTTCGCTTGTGCCGGGTTCGCGGGCCGGTCCTGCGCGGCGGCCGGCGGATTCTCAATTTGCTTCCCTTGACTCACCATAATTAACCGCGGAAAAAGTGTTTCACGACTCCCGATCGCGCCCGAAGCCTAGCGAATCTCGTTGCCTTGCGCGTCGAAGGCGGTGACGGCGCCGAAAAGCGCGGCCTGCTCGCCGATCCGAGCGCGGTCGCCGACCATCACGATTTGGGCGTTGGCGGAATCGAAATGGCGGCGCGCAGCGGCGAGAACGTCGTCCGCGGAGAGCGCGTGGATTTTCCGGCGATAGGTTTCGAGATAATCCTCGGGCAAACGATCGAGATAGACGACGGAGAGCTGGCTGAGCAAACCATCCTGGGTGGCCACGCCCAGCGAGAAAACTCCCGTCAGATAATTGCGCGCGCTTTCGAGCTCTTCGTCCGTGACGGCCAGCGAGCGCATACGATCCATCTCGTAGAAAATTTCGGTGAGAGTGGCGGCTGCCACGTCGTTGCGGACGGCGGCGCTGACACTGAAATAGCCGTATTCGCGCAAAGCGTTGAGCGAGCTGCGCGGGCTGTAGGTGT
>JAGWRH010000093.1 GCA_028876695.1 Acidobacteriota bacterium
CCGTGCGGCCCGCCGCCGTTAGCCGCTTGCGCTGGCGTTTGGCGAGCTACTTTGGGATGCAGGGGGCAACGAACGGCGCTAGACTCGGAGCCTCTTATGAGTGCGACCGACTGTACCGTTCTTGGCATTTCGCTGTTATGCGGGCTGTGGTGGTTGTCGTTCCCAAATAGCATACTTAGGTTGTACCGAAGGATTTATGGGCCTCGATCCATCGCAAGGCCGTCTTTCATACAGCTGGCAGGAGCTGTTTGGGTCGCTGCCGCAGTCTGGATATTTTGGCTGGCAGTCTCAAAGTAGGTATGTACCCCGCGGACGCGGACATTCCCGTTGTATGCCGCCACAATGAATCAAATGTTTCGGTGCACATAAAATAAAGCGGCACGCACACACACGCATGCCCATCATAGGAAAACGAATTCCGCCGGGGCCGAAAGGCCTGCCGATCGCCGGCTCCGCATTCGATCTGCGCGACGATCCGCTCAATTCCATGCGCCGCATGGCGCTCGACTACGGCGACGTGGTCCGTTTCGAGGTGATGAAGCGCGAACGGATATTGCTGAATCATCCCGAGCTGATTTATCAGGTGCTCGTGCTGCAGCACGCGAAATTTCACAAGAGCGAACTGACGCGCCGGATCACCGGACGAATGCTCGGGCAAGGCTTGCTGATCAGCGAAGGGGATTTCTGGCGGCGGCAGCGACGGCTGGTGCAGCCCGCGTTTCATCGCGCGCGGCTGAACGGTTACGCCGCGACGATGCTGGAATTGACCGAAGCGCACATCCGGGATTGGCGGGACGGAGACCGGCGCAACATGGCCGAGGAAATGATGGCGCTCACGCTTGGGGTGGCCGTAAGCACGCTCTTCGGTTCGGCACTGCCGGTGGACGCCGCGGAAGTCGGCCGGGCGATGACCTTTCTGATGCGCTATTCGCTGCGGCGGCAGCGCTCTCCGATTCGCATTCCGGAAACATGGCCGACGCCGAAAAACCGTCGCGCCAATCGCGAACTCGCGTTCGTCGATTCGCTCGTGTACCGGATCATTTCCGAGCGGCAGGCCGCGGACAACGGAAGCGGAAACGATCTGCTCGGATTGCTGATGAGCGCCATGGACGAGGACGGTTCGCAAATGAACCGCCAACAGCTCCACGACGAGGCCATGACGCTTTTTATCGCCGGGCACGAAACCACCGGGCAGATGCTTTCGTGGGCATGGTATGCGTTGAGCGAAAATCCCGGCGCGGAAGCCAAACTGCACGACGAGCTCTCCGCCGCGCTGGACGGGCGCGCGCCAAGCGCAGCCGATTTCGCGCGGATGCCGTACTTGCGCGCGGTGATGAACGAAGTGCTGCGGCTGTATCCCCCGGCGTACATCACGGCGCGCGAAACGGTCGAGCCGGTCCAATTGGGCGGATATGAATTCGCGCCCGGGACGACCATTCTATTTTCGCAATGGGTGACGCATCGCGATCCGCGATTCTTCGACGATCCTGAGGCGTTCCGGCCGGAACGCTGGCTCGACGGGCTCGAAGAGCGGCTTCCCCCCGGCGCGTATATTCCGTTCGGCGCCGGGCCGCGGCGGTGCATCGGCGAAGGTTTCGCCCTGCTGGAGGCGGCGACGGTGATCGCCACGCTTGCGCGGCGCTTTTCGTTCCGCCTGCTGCCGGGTCATCCGGTGATTCCCGAGCCGCTGGTAACGCTGCGTTCGCGCAATGGCATCCACATGCAACTGCAGTCGCGGGAAAACGCGGCCGCAACTCCACCGCGCGAAAGTTAATGTACGAATTTACCGTGGCCGCCGTGAGCCCACGGATCGTATCCCAGCGAGAAGCGAATCCGTTCCGCAATGGATGGATGCGTATAGGTCAAAATGATCTGCATGCGGCTCGGCCGCGGATCGGCTAAGTCGACGATTCCGTCGGTTTCAAACGACTGGGCCGCCACCTGGCCGGAGTTGGGCGTCAGTCCGTGCGTGACTTCAAGGCCGTATTGATCCGCCTGATGTTCGAAATGGCGGCTCACGGCGTTGGCAATCGGATTGCCTATGAAACTGAAAATCCCGGCCAGCAACAACAGCGCCGGCAAGGACGCCCAATCGCCTGCGCCGCGGATGCGCAAGTCTTCGCCCCAGCGGCGCAGCATCCATTCAGCGCAGCAATAAACGAGAAACAAAACGATGAGCAGGCCGCCCGCAAGAATCGCCGCGCCCTCCGGAACGTGATGCAGCACGTAATGTCCCATCTCGTGCCCAACCACGAAGACGATTTGCGGCGTGGTCATTTTCGCGATCGTCGTGTCCCAGACGACGATGCGTTTTGAGCTGCCGAGGCCGGTGACGTACGCGTTCAGCTGGGTCGATTTTTCCGACGCGCCCATCCAGTACATGCGGCTGGGCGGAATATCCACTCCGGCACATTGCGCCATCCGCTCGAGCTCGGCCGTCAGCGCCGGATCCTTTTGCTGGAGCGGCCCGAATTGGTGAAACAGCGGATCGACCACGATCGGCTGCAGGAAGATCAAAAACGTCGCGATGGGCAGCACCGCCAGCCAGAAATACAACCACCAGCGCCGCGGGCTTCTGCGGATAATTGCGAAAACGATCGCCACCAATATGGTGCCGACGATGAGCGTCAGAATTTCCTGTACGCCCCAATCGCGGGCCCAAGACGTCCAACCCTGGATGGAAAGGCCGTAGCGGCGCAGCTCGCGCTGTTCGAAAATGCTCAGCGGAAGTTCGAGAATGTCGATGCTCAGCAGCAATAGCGGCGCGAAGACGACCGCTTGCACCAGGTATTTCGCGGAAACGCCCTCGGCCCAGCGGCGATATTTCGGGGCCACATTGAAGTGCAGAATCAGCCAGAGAATCACCAGCGCGTACAGGCCCGACGCCAGATCGAATGCGAAAAAGATGCGGCTCAGATTGCGCGCTTTGCTGTAGAGCTGCGGCGGCAATTTGTACGCGGTGACGACCGCGTCCGATGGAGTCACAGGTCCGGTTTTCCCCGGTTCCGGATTCTGCGTCACATGCGCTGCTTGGTCGCCCGCGCCGCTGCGCGGCGTTTCTTGTGCGCCCAGGCGTCCAGAAAGCAGGCATAGCGCCATCGTGGCGCAGAGCGCCGCGATCAGAAATCTCCGACAATCCATGACCTGTGCCTGCATTCTACCCGGCGCGCCCTCCGCTCTGGCATAATGCGCTCCATTATGGCAGCCACAACAACAAAACCTCATCCCGGCACCAATCGCAAGTTCGTGCTCGCGGCGCGTCCCGTGGGCATGCCCAAAGAATCGGACTTCGAGCTTGTCTCCGAGCCGCTTCCGCCGTTGGCGCAGGGGCAGCTGCTTCTACGCACGCAATATCTTTCCGTCGATCCGTACATGCGCGGGCGCATGACCGGTGTGCGCACATACGCCGATCCGGTGAACATTGGCGAAATCATGGTCGGCGGGACCGTGGGCGAAGTAATCGAATCGCGCAATCCAGATTTTACGGCCGGACAGATCGTTACCGGCTACTGGGGCTGGCAGGAATTCGCGGTGTCAGACGGCAGCGGCTTGCGGCACCTGGACACCAAGCTTGCGCCGGTTTCCACCGCGCTCGGCGTGCTCGGCATGCCCGGAATGACGGCCTACTTTGGGTTGCTCGAAATCTGCCAGCCGAGTGCGGGAGAAATGGTGGTTGTGTCGGGAGCGGCTGGAGCCGTCGGCTCGCTGGTCGGCCAGATTGCCAAAATCAAAGGCTGCGAAGTTGTCGGTGTGACCGGCAGCGATGAAAAGGTCGCTTGGCTAACCGGAGAACTCGGGTTTGACGCGGCTTTCAATTACAAAACCACCAGCGATTACGTGGCGCGTTTTCAGGAGCTTTGTCCCAATGGCGTCGATTGCTATTTCGACAATGTCGGCGGCGCGGTGAGCGATGCGGTCCTTTCGGTCATCAACACCAAAGCGCGCATCGCCGTCTGCGGTCAAATTTCGCAGTACAACCTGGACAAGCCTGAGCCCGGACCGCGCGCATTTCGCTACCTGCTCAACAAAAGCGCGCGCGCCGAAGGCTTCCTCGTTTACAACTTCGTCGAGCGCTTCCCAGAAGGAATGGGGCAAATGGCCAAGTGGATCAAGGAAGGAAAGATCAAATACCGCGAAACCATTGTCGAGGGGTTTGAAAACGCGCCGCGCGCGCTGATCGGCGTCCTCGCCGGCGAAAACACCGGCAAGATGATCGTGAAGCTGTGCTGAAATACCTCAAAAAAATTCCGGGGGGGGTCAATAAATCCTGCACGGATGGCGTAAACACGGGCTCCGGCGAGCTTTGCAACACGCCTTTCGGCCGTGGATTTCTTAGCTCCGGGGTGGAAATTTCGCTAAACTGAGCTTCGGTTTTGGGAGGGGATACGCAGATGAGCGAGAAGTATTTGCGAGAAAACGAATGGTGGGTGAGCCCTTATAACTTCATCCCCGAGGTTACCAAGCAGTTTCAGCTGCCGAAGCGCGTGAGCATTCACGACGCCACCCTGCGCGACGGCGAGCAGACGCCGGGGGTGGTCTTCAGCGTGGCGGACAAAGTGGCCATCGCCGAAAAGCTGGCGGAAATCGGAGTGGACCGGATTGAGGCGGGAATGCCGGCGGTATCGGAGTCGGACGCCAAGGCGTTAAAGGAAATCGCTCATTTGGGTATTCAGTCGAAGATTTTCGCGTTCGCGCGCGCTATGAACGGCGATATCGACACAGCGGCGGAGTGCGGCGCGCATGGCGTAATCGTGGAAATCCCCATCGGCTATCCCAAGCTGAAGTATCAGTTCAAATGGACTTGGGAAGATGTGCTGAAAAAAAGCGTGGACGTGGTGAATTACGCGAAGAAGCGCGGCCTCTTCGTGGTCTATTTTCCGTACGACACGACGCGCGCGCGCGAGGACGATCTGCGGAATCTGCTTACGCGCATGATGCAGGATGCTCCACCGGACTCGATCGGCGTGGTGGACACGATGGGGTGCATATTGCCGGAGGCCATGAAGTACATGGTGCGCCTGGTGCGTTCCCTGACGAACCTGCCGGTGGAGGTGCATACGCACAATGATTTCGGCATGGCCGTAGCCACGGAACTGGCGGGGGTCGAAGCGGGCGCGGAGGTGGTACACAGCTGCGCCAATGGATTGGGCGAGCGCACCGGAAACGCGGCGCTGGAGGAGTTAATCGTAGCCTTACATGTGCTCTACGGGTACGAGACTCACTACGACCTGGGCCGGCTGCCCGAATTGGGCGCATTGGTCCAGCGGCTAAGCGGCATGCAATTCGCGCTGAACAAACCCATCCTTGGGGAGCGAAATTTCACGCGCGAATCGGGGATCGGCGTCGATCTGGTGGTCAAGCAGCCGCTGGCGATGTTTGGAACGCATCCTGCGCTGACCGGGCGCAGCGGGGACGTGGTGCTGGGAAAAAAGAGCGGCAAAGCGTCGATCACATATCACCTGGAACAAATGGGGGTGAAGGACGTGAGCGACGACGCGGTTTCCGAGATGCTGCGGCGCGTGAAGCAATTGGGCGAGAGCAAGCGCGGGCTGCTTAACGAAGCGGAATTCAAAGAGATTGTCGGCAGCGTCCTTTCCGGGCGAGCCGTGGCGCGAACGTAAGAAGAATAAGAAATGAGAAACCCGCTCCGTCCCCGGGAAACTGCACAGCCGGTCGATTGATTGCCTATCCGAAGGGACCCCGCTATAGCGCCGCACGGACTGCCCGCTCCTGCTTTGCAAACCGAGCAGCAGGCAAAAATCAACCACGCAGCCGCTCTTCCCGCCGTACGCTAGAGTTTTATTGAGGCTTTGAGGGAGGAGCGGGTGAAGCGGCACAGATTTGTCTTGTCCGTTCCCGGCGACACCATGTACCTGCGCGCCCAGGTAGATGCGGCCAAAGCAGCGGCCGATCGCGCAGGAGCGAAGCTGGAAGTATTGGACGCGCAAATGGATGCCGTGACGCAAGGCCAACAGTTGCTGCGTCTGGTGCAAACGCGGCCTGAGGCGCGGCCCGACGCGATTCTAGTGGAGCCAGTTGGCGCGTCGGGGTTGCCTCGCGTGGCCGAAGCGGCGGTGGCAGCCGGAATCGCGTGGGTCGTGAGCAACGGAAAAGTAGATTACGTGGGACTGCTGCGCAAGAGCGCCAAGGTTCCCGTGTTCGTGGTTTCACAGGACCACGTGGAAGTGGGACGCATTCAAGGCCGGCAGATCGGCGCGCTCTTACCGGACGGCGGTTCGGTGCTTTACTTGCGCGGGCCGGCGATGAGTTGGTGGGCTACGAAGCGGTTTGAAGGATTAGAAAGCGCACTACCGAAGAATGTCGAAGTCAAAAGTCTAAAAGTGCAGGGATTGACGGACAAAGACGCTGATAAGGCTGTCAGTTCCTGGCTAGCTTTATCTCGCGCGCGACCGGAAGGCACGCAGTTGATCATGGCTCAGAACGCAGACTGCATCGTGGGAGTAATGAAAGCACTTGAAACCAACGCGTCCCCATCGGATCGAATCAAGTGGCTGGCGGTCCCGCGCGCGGGCTTGGGAACTTCAACGCGCGTCAGGCCGCTGGTAGCTCAGGGAGTGCTGACCGCGGCAGTGGTGACATCCCTGACGCTGGACAAAGCGATAGAAATGTTGTCGCGAGCGATGACCGAGGGAAAGCAGCCGCAGGAACAAACATTCGTCGAAGCGCATTCTCATCCGAACTTGGACGAACTCGCCAAAAAGTCGAGGCAAAAAGCCTACCCGTTGCAGTAACGATGCCGGGCGCCGTTATGTGGTTTTGCTATCGCGAGAGGCAGACTCAACGAAAAGCGGCGGCCCTCGCGAGCCGCCGCTTCTTCACTTGTCCTGCCCGGCGCTATCGAACCGCGTTGGGCGTTAGACCCTGCGGTGAAGCTTTTAGGCCCACTTATCGATTGACGTCGTCAAGGTATACCGGAAATCGCCGCCCAGCCAGTAGGTGTTCGTCTCGCCGCCCATGACGAACATTTCGATCGTGTTCGGGAGCGGAGCGTCAGCCGGCATACCGGGGAAACGCCGCGGCTCGAAACGAGTGACGGGAATATCAGCATCCGGACCCATCTTCAAGTACGACGCATACGGCTCCACGCCCTGCTTCGCTTGCTCCATCTCCTTGTCGCGACGCTGCCAATAGAGCCACGCCGGCGTCTTGGAGTTCTTCACCAGATACTCGCGGAAAGCATCGGGCGAATCGTAACCGTGACGCTTGACGTCCGCCGCGACGGTCGGGTCGAGAACCAACGTGACGGAGGCGTTGTTGGTGGAGAAGTAGTGCGTCAGCCAGTGATTGATCATCTCGTGATACGGAAGCCCGAAGTAGCAGACGTTCGTCAGGCTCCATCCGGTGAATATGGTCACGGTGCTGTCTGTCGGTTTGAATCCGTGGCGGACGTGCAGCGGCTGCCAGCCATCGGGCAGCTTGTCTTCCGTCTCGGCGCAGCACATGTTGTTGTAGTTGAAGTTCGTTCCCGTCGTGCCCATGTACGTCATACCTGGCAGGCCGGCCCCGGCGAGGTTTTTCGTCAAGATCGTCCACGCCCGGCCAATCGTCGCGTTGGCATCATTGAACGGACCCAGCGCGCCGATCCCGTAATTCATCTTGATCTTGTCGCGGAACGGCCCGTTCACCACCGCCATGCGCGCAAAAGACGAGGTAGAGCTGAAGAGCGCCGGCTGGCCCGTGGATGCGATCGCCAGAATGGCCGGGAAAAATTCCGGCTGCGCTCCGGCCATGACCGCGTTGATCGCCACCTGACGCACGTTGTAGCTCCACTCCGGGAACGCTCCGTGGGCGGCGCTCATTTTGCCGACAATCTCATCCGGACTGTGGCTCGTGCCCTTGAGCATCGCCTCCACCTTGTCGTCGGTGGGAAGGATGATGGGCTGGAAATCCGTCATATTGTTATCGGCGAAGAAGCGCTGCAGGTTTTCCGGCGTATCGGAGAACGTTGCCGGACCGGTGCTCGGTCGCGTCTCGCCAGTAGCCTTTTCCTCGGCAGTGAGCGGCACGGTGAGCGCGTCGATCACTTCCTTCATGAAAGGCTTCCCGGTAACGGGGTCGTTGCCGAGCAGCACCTGGTACATTTCCGCATCCGACTTGTTGGTCATCGGATGTGGAACGAAACAGATTCTCTCGTGCGGCATGCCGCGCTGCGCGGCGTTGGTCTTGGCGAGTTGCTCGAACGCGATGGTAACGATCGGCGCGGTTGGAATTCCCAATTTTTCCACAGTCATGCAGTGACCGACGGTCGCTGGTGTGCAGGTGCTTCAATGGCCGTAGGCCATGATCATGGCAGCGCCATTGGCCTTGATCTCCGCCCAGAGCTTGGGATCATCTCCCGCCAGACCGCCGGCCTTCAGACGGTAAATCGTCTTAACGCTGGGCATGTTCTTCGAGAACCAGACGGCAATCTGGTTCAGGAAGCGGTCCGCGCCTTCGAAGCCATCGGAAACGAGGTAGACCGTCTTGCCATCGAGGCTCGCGACGCGCGGCGCCATCGGGATCAACTGGATTGCGGGAGGAAAACCTCTGGGGTTGAGCACTTCGATTTTTCCGGAGTCCACGCTGGCTCGCGCCCCACGTTTCTTCGCGGGATCCGCAAACGTGGGCACGCCCGCCAATACCACGGGCGAAATTCCCATTAGGGATAGCAGCTTTCGTCGATTAATCTTCATGAGTTAAACCTCGCTCTTCCCGAAGCTTCGGCCGCCCAACGAATCGGCCGCCACCCAGTGTCCGAGCACGGGGGGCCCAACGCGGCCCCCGCGTTGGGGCCGAGACTCTGCGTTAAATCGTTAGACCCACTTGTCGATCGAAGCGCTCGTCACGTAGCTGAAGTCCCCACCAGCCCAGTAGGTATTGGTCTCGCCTCCGAGCACGATGATCTCGATCGAAGATTTCGGATTGGCAAC
>JAGWRH010000094.1 GCA_028876695.1 Acidobacteriota bacterium
GGCCAATCATGGGGAGACTGGCGCAATCTTAGGTTGCACGGTTAATCAAGTCAACGCGGAGAGCACGCGGAGAGCTTCGCACTTGCGCAGTGCGGATACCTAGAGCCGTACCTAAATTGTACCTAAACTGCTTCAAATGACCCCCAATCACCCGAATTCTGCCGAATAACCCGAATGTAAGTAATTGATTCTAAATGATGGAAATGTTGATGGCGGGATTACGAATCGGCTGCTCTACCAACTGAGCTACCTCGGCGCAGGCCCCAATTCTAGCATTGCACGCGGCCGAACCCGAAACGCCCTGCCCGCCCGCTTCACCGCCCTGCAAAAATTCGCGATCCATGGAAATCCACTTCAACGAAGTCCCGCTTCTGCTCCTTGACACATTCGTTTCCTGCCGATATAGAGGACACATGCCCCAATCCATCTTGATCTTTGATTTCGGCGCCAATGAAGAATCCGCGCAGCAGGCGCGGCACAAAGTCGAAGCGTGGAAACAAGGTTTCCGCCTCGGCAACAAAATGCTGCTGAAATTCGAGCGCGAGGAAACCGCGCCGGAAAAGCCCGCCGTCGATCCACAGGCAGAAGCAGAAGCCGAGCCCGCAAAAGCGGCGGCAAGCGCGGCGAAAAGCGGCAAGAAAAAAGGCGGCGTAAAAGCTGCTGCAAAATCGGGCGGAAAGGCCGCCAAAGCATCGGCGGAGCCGCCGAAGAGCGAATCGCCTGCCGCGGCCAACGGCAAAATTCGCCTGCTGGTGCGCCTCGACTTTTCCGATCACGAGAAGCTTTCGCACCAGCGCTGGCTCGACCGCATTCCCACCGAGGAACCGTTCAAGTCGGCTGATGGGCAGACCATTCGATCCGCCGACCCCGAATTCCAAAAATCGGCCGAGCACTTCGATTCTCTCGATTGAAAAGCGTTCGGTTCTTCCGCCGCAATGGGACAATCCGCGCCGCGCGAAATCAGGTGAGTCCCGATGCCGTCTGGTATATAGTTCAGCGGCTCAGATCGGGCGCAATTCGGCGGCTCGCATCAAGAGCGGCGAATCTTCAGTCAGTCCTGACGTGAGGCAATTCAGCGAAAGCGTTTTGCCGCATCGCGGTTTTTCAGGAGACTACATTGATCAAACTTTTCCGGCCAATTGTTCGCGCGGCACTCGCACTGACCGCGCTGGCGTTCTCAACTGGGTGCATTTTAGTCGCTCATGCGGAGACCGCTCGCCGCACGCCCACTTCTGCTGCGGCGCGTTCGCGAACCGCTCGCGCGGGTGCCGAATCGTCCAACTGCGATCGCGCCTGCCTCGACGGAATCATGACGCAGTATCTGCAGGCAATGGCCGCGCATGATCCATCCAAAGCGCCTCTGGCTCCTAACGTGCAATACGCACAGGACAACGTCCGCCTGAAAATCGGCCAGGCGCTTTGGGCCACCATCAGCGGCCTGGGCCACTATCGCCACGATTTCGACGATCCTGAGGAAGGCAACGTCGGCGCGATCACCGTGGCTTACGAAAACGGCGTCGGCGCGATACTCATCGTTCGCCTTAAAGTGGCGAATCATCAGATCACCGAGGCGGAGCAGTTCGTGGCTCACGATCCGCACGGCGCCGATGTGTACGAAAAAATGGGCCATCCCGATCCGCGGTGGCTCGAGCCCATCCCCCCCGATCAGCGCGAAACGCGCGAAGCGCTCGATCAAGCCGCTTACATGTATCTGGAAGGTCTGCAACTCAACGACGGCAACGGCGTGTACGCCTTCACCCCTGATTGCCAGCGCACCGAGGACGGCACCTATACCACGAATCGTCCGCACCCACAGAACTACGGTCACGCGGACGAAACCGTCGACTTCACCTCCATGAACTGCACGGATCAATACAAGCTCGGCTTTTTGGGCTTCACCACCGGCGTCCGCGACCGGCGCTTTTTGGTAACGGACGTCGAGCGCGGCGCGGTGCTGGCCTCGTCGTATTTGGATTTTGACGGCACGGTCACGTCGATCAAGCTCACCAACGGCCAAGTGTGGAAAGTGCCGCCGTACTTCATGGTGCCGCGCACGAACATTGCCAACGAAGCGTATCGCGTCGAGAAGGGCAGCATCAGCCGCATCGAGATGACCATGTACGAAATTCCGTTCAACATGAAGCCGGCGTTTCCATAAATTTCGGAGAAGACCCTTGTCGAAAATTCCGCGTGTAGTAATTTTCGCAATTCTGCTTCTTGGCGCTTGGGCGGTGATTTCTCCCGTCGCGCTGTCTCCCTTGAAAGCGGCGCCGGATCAGGGAACGAATCTGAGGCGCTTATCCAAGCCGGTCATCGCGTCGATTCCAGAGCCTTGCGATCGCGCGTGCCTGGTCGAAGTGCTGTCGAGCTACTTCCGGGCCATGTCCAACCGCTGTCCCTGCGGATTGCCTCTGGCGCAAGATCTGAAGTACACCGAAAACGGCCAGTTGGTCACGCCCGGGGAGGGAATCTGGAAGACGTTCACCGGTCTCGGCACCTATCGCATTTATTTGGCCGATCCGGAAACCGGACAGGCCGGCTATTACGGCGGCATCACGGAATTCGGGCGCCTGAAAGGCATGCTCGCGCTGCGCCTGAAGATCAAAGACCATCAAATCGCGGAAGTCGAAGCGATCGTCGCTCGCCAGGAATTGCGCCCCAAAGGCGGCTTGGGCGAGAACACTGCGGGCATCATGACTCCGGTCCTCCTGGACGAGCCCGATCCCAGCGGCTTCATTTCGCCGGACGTGGCGCTGCTCGAGCCGCTCTCGCAATCCGAGCGGACGCCTCGCGCCGGAATGATCGAAGCCACGAAGAAATACTTGCAGGGATTCGAGCGAAAGAACGCGTCTCTCGTTCCGTTCGCCGCCGAATGCACCATCCGCGAAAACGGCATGGCCACCACGAATAATCCCAACGGCCCTGTCGTCGATCCCGCGCATCCGGATTTTCACCTCTCTGGCGGAAGTTGCGCCGAAAAAATTACCCAGGGCTATTTCGCCGGCATCGAAAAGCCACGCGACGCATTCCCGCTTCTCGTGGATGAAGAGCAGGGATTAGTTTTGAATCTCGCGCTCTACGACGACGAAGGCAACGTGAAATCCGTCAGTGTGCCCGGAGTCGGTGCCGTAGCTGTGCCGCGGAACTTTCTACGGCCGATCACCTTTCTGAAGCCGCAGCTCTTCAAAATCGAATCAGGCAAAATTCGCGAAATCGACGGATTGGCCTGGCCCGTTCCGTTCGGCATGTCTTCCGGCTGGCAGTAAAGCGCGCGACTTTGGGTTGCAGTGAAATAGTCTGGGGGTGGCATTGGAAGTCGATCGCAGTGCAGCCGAACCGGGCCAGACATTCTCTGCGGCGCAAACGGGCCTCTCTGGTCCCGCGGTTTACGCGCTGGTCGTGCTCACCGCGATCTATTCGCTGAATTTCCTCGACCGCACCGTCATCAACATCCTCATCGATCCGATCAAGCACACGTTCCACGTTTCCGACGCGGTGATGGGATTCATCAGCGGTTTTGGATTCGTGCTGCTGTATTCGATCCTGGCCGCGCCCGTGGCGCGCTGGGCCGATCGCGGTAACCGGCGCAACATCATCACCGGGGGCCTCGTGATCTGGAGCGGCATGACCGCTCTTGGCGGCGTTGCGCGCAATGCGCTGCAGTTGACGCTCTCGCGCTTCGGCGTCGGCATCGGCGAAGCGGCGGGCACGGCGCCGTCCACGTCGATGATTTCCGATTTCTATCCCGGCGAGCGCCGCTCCACGGCCATGGCCGTTTATCAACTTGGCCCGGCCTTTGGGATTTTCCTCGGCTCCTTCGTCGGCGGCTGGGTGAACCACTACTACGGCTGGCACAGGGCATTTTTCGTGGCCGGACTTCCAGGCCTGCTCGTGGCGCTGCTCTTCCGATTCACGGTGAGGGAGCCCAGGCGCGGCCTCGCCGAAAAAACGAAAGTCGATACCAGCCAGCAACGCCTGGGCGAGACGATGCGCTACATGTTGCGCCAGACTTGCTACATGCTGATCCTCATCGGATTCTGCTTCACCACGTTCACCCAATTCGGCTTCGGCACCTGGGTTGCTCCGTTTCTCGGCCGCATTTATCACCTCAATACGCGCGACATCGGCACGTACATGGGCGCCATCACCATCGTCGCCAGCGTCGCGGGCACATTAATCGGCGGGTATCTTTCCGATTGGGGCGGCCGGCGCAAAATCGAATGGAAGATTTATGTTCCCGCGATTTGCTCGATCGGTGCAAGCGTGGGAGTGCTGTTGTTCGTTTTCTCGCACAGCCTCGCGGCCTGCCTTGCCGGTTTCGTCATCGTGCAGGCGCTCTCGCCTGTGCACGTCGGCCCGATGGTCGCCGTTTCGCACTCGGTGGTGAAAGTCGGCATGCGCGCCTTCGCCACGTCGCTCATCTATCTGCTAGCCGAGTTGCTGGGCCTCGGATTCGGGCCGTATCTGATCGGCATCTTCAACGATCACTACCAGCGCCAGCTCGGCGTCAACGTAATCCGCTACACGATGTCCACGGCCGCGCTGACCACGCTGATCGGCGGCTTGCTCTTCGTCCTCGCCGCGCACTACCTCCGCCGCGACATGGCCCGCTCCGCCGCTGAATAGGCTCTAACTGCCAGCCACCGCGTGCATTCGCCGCGCAGCCTGTCAACGGCCGCTTCCACTAACTGTCATTCCGGAGACGAGCAGGTTGCGTTCTTGCTGCTTCGCCGTCGGGAATCTACACCAGCGACCAACCTGGAGGTGCCATGCTAAAGATTGTGACTCGTACTTCGAGCCTGATTGCGACTCTGACCGTTTTAACTTCCGTATTGGCAACTGGGGTTCTCGCGGCGCCAAACGATGCCCAGGACGTGCGGACCGTTGTCGGCGCCTTCGCAACCACCTGGAACCACCACGATATGGACGCGTTCGGCAAACTTTTCGCTACCGACGCTGATTTCGTCAATGTCGGAGGTGCTCGATGGGTGGGGCGTGGACAGATTCAGCTCCATCACGCATATTCCCACGGAACAATCCTCGAGAATTCCCTTCCTGAAGAGAATCCCGCGCACTACGCGATCTTCAAGCACAGCACTATGAACTTCATCCACATCGACGTCCGATTTTTGCGAAAAGACGTAGCTCTCGCTCGAGTGGACTGGCGATTGCTCGGGGACGTCAGAACTCGGAACCCGCGGCGCGGCATGCTCATGTTTGTGCTTACCCGGCAAAACGAGGCGTGGTCGATAGCCGCCGCCCAGAACACCGAAATCAACCGCACCGTTAAATAAGCCTTGGGACGCCCGCCATCGCGTCGAAGCAGTTGTGCCGGAGAGCGAGAACGCGAACTTATTCGGACGCGGGTTCGAAATCTTTGCTCGGAAAAGCCGCAGCTGGCTTCCGTTTCGGCGTCGTGGTAATCACCACCACGCTAATCAGCACGCAGAGCGTTCCAAGTATCGTACGCAAACCCAGCGGCTCGCCCGCGAAAAAATAGCCGAGCAGCACGGCAATCACCGGATTCACGTACGCGTAAGTGCCCACTTTCGTCGGCGACTCGTGGTGAAGCAGCCAAATGTACGCGGTATAGGCGACGATCGAACCTGCCACGATTAAATACGCCAGCGCAATCCACGCGGCGCGCGAGACCTGCGCCGGATGAAAGGCGCGAAATTCTCCCAGCGCGCCGGCGCACGCGAGCAACAAAAATCCTCCCGCGAGCATTTGAATCCCCGAACTCATCGTCTTCGACGAAGGCAGCGGCAGCTTGCGCGTCAGCGACGACGAAACCGACCAGCCGATCGACGCGATGATCAGCGCAATCGCGCCGACGCGGTCGATCGGTGCGCCTCCGACATGCAGCGTGCGGCTCACCAGCACCGCCACTCCGGCGATTCCCAGCAGCAGAGCGACCGACAGGCGTGCCGTAAGCGTTTGCGTGCGCAGAATGAAGATTTCGCCGAGCGCCATAAACAACGCGTTCAGCGACAACATCACGGCCGTGAGCCCGGAGGGAACACGCTGCTCGGCCCAGAACACCAGCCCATAGTCCAGGATGAAAACCGTCACGCCGAGGAGAAACGCGGAGGCCCAGTGCCGCATTGACGGCGCGCCTTCACCCCGCGCAACGCTCCAAAGAAACAGTGCGACCCCGGCGATCACGAAGCGAATCCCGGCCAGCAGAAACGGCGGAACTTCCTGCACGCCGACGCGAATGGCAAGAAACGTGGAGCCCCAAACGAAGTAGATGATGGCAAACGCCAGCAGAATTTTGTATGTCTGTCGGCTTGTGGCGGCTGGCATGGTGGACGTCCGTTGCCAGCAACTGTAGCAAGTTCGCCCTGAAGATGCTCGGTCGAACCCTTGCGAGCCTCACCGTCAGACAATCCATTTTGGCGCGATCGGAAACTGTGATGGCCGGGACAAATGTAGCGGCTTCAGGCGGGCGCCTTTTACCGGTCAGTCGGCTTGTCGATTTTCTCTGGCATGGAAATTAGAAAGTTCAGGAGGACACAAAATATCTCCTCGAGGTCTTCGAGTGACTAGCCTCCAGCGCCTGGCCTCGATCGCTCGAACGCGGGGTCCCCGGCGCGCTCTTGCGCGACGGGGAGCTTAAACCCACTCGCCCGCGCGCATCACTGGCTCGGCGGAGCCGTTTGCGCTGATGCCGTCCACGTCCACCTGATTCGAACCAATCATCCAATCAACATGAATCAGGCTGGTGTTCGCGCCTTTAGCCGCAAGCGCTCCCGGCGCGAGACTCTCGCCATCCTTCACGCAATGCGCGTACGCCTGGCCGAGTGCGATATGGCACGCGGCGTTTTCATCGAAAAGCGTGTTCATGAACAGCAATCCGCTCGATGCGATCGGCGACGAATGCGGCACCAGGGAAACTTCGCCCAGGCGGCGAGCGCCTTCGTCCGTTTCGATCATGCGCTGAAGCACCTGCTCGCCTTTCGCGGCGTGCGCCTCCACGATCCGGCCTGCCTCGAAGCGAACGGAAATTCCCTCAATCAGCGTGCCTTGATACGAAAGTGGTTTCGTGGCGCTCACGAGTCCATCGACGCGAGCTTTGTGCGGCGTGGTGAACACCTCTTCGGTCGGCATATTGGGAATGCAATAGACGCCATTCCCCGCGGTGGTGCCGCCGCCGAGCCACAGGTGATCGTCGGCCAGCCCGACGCGCAAATCGGTCCCGGGCCCGCGGAAGCGCAGAGTCGAATAGCGCTTGGCATTCAGCCGGTCGGCCCAGGCATGGAGCTTGGCGTCATGAGCCGTCCATGCATCCAGCGCATCGGGCCGGTCCGCGCGCGAAGCCGAGAAGATCGCCTCCCATAGCCGCGCGAGCGATTCTTCCGGCGGCAAATTGGGAAAGACGGCCGCGGCCCACGCGGGAGTCGCGCAAGATACAATCGTCCAGTTGATTTCGTGCCGCGCGATGAGTTCCAGCGCCGGCCGGTACGCTTTCGAAGTGGCGCGATTCGCGCGCGCAACTTTCTCTGGGTCTTCGTGCGAGAGCAGCGAAGGATTATTGCCGGCAATTGCCAGCCGCGCCGCGCCGCTGCGGTAGGCGCTGGCCATCGCTTCATAGAGCCACGAGGGCGCCGCATCGAAGCTCGAGTCCGGCGCGTAGCGGAACCGCAGCAGCGACGATTCCTCGTCGGAGAATATCGTCGTGACGAGCGACGCTCCCGCCTTGTAGGCGTGCTCGGTGATCCGTCGCGCCAGCGACACTGCGTCCAGCGTAGCGGTCACCAGCAACTCTTGCCCCGGCGCGATCGCGAGCCCGGCGCGAACAGCCACCTGGGCGAGGCGGTCCAGTTTTTCTTCAAAATCCGGAATTCGGGCGGATTGCCCTTGCATGAATGCGGTCGTTGCGGTCATGGGGTCATTATTGCGCGAGGCGCGATACTTGACAACTTCAGCGCCGTTAAACGCTCGCGGGTGAGCAGATTTGCGCCAATTTGGGGTCGTATCAGGGAGCTTCAAGGCGCTTTTTGCTAGGCGCACATCCTAGCTATTGCTGCAGGATTTCTTCGCCGCGTGTTCGCCTCTCAAAAGTACGGGCTGATCAAATACGGGTGCGGGAGCGTGATCTGCAGCACCAGGCCGTAATCGCCGAGCGTCACGTGATAGAGCTCCGCGGGGCCGACGTTTCGCCACGTCCAGTCCGAAGTAGGAAGCGCGCGTGAGGACGCAGCGAGATCGCCCGACTCGAGCCCGTCGTCCTGCTTCTGGACTTCCGCGATCGGAACTTCATAGACCTGCTTTCCTTTCAGATCGACGAGCAGATAACGGTGGCCGATGAGCACCAGAACGAGATTCGATAATTTCTTATCCGGTTTGTCTTTCTTTTGGGCCTGGTACACGCCCCAGGTGAGCGGCGTGGTCTGATCGACTTTCACCTGCGCCTGGTCCACGGAGCCCCAATGAATGCGCCCGGGCTCGCCGGCACGCGCGCCGCGACAGGCGATAGATAACCCAAGTGCAAGCAGGAGGAACACAAGCAAAGCGTAATTTGGCAGCAATTTTGGATGCGCGGCTGCGCGGGTGCTGTGAACTGCGGCGCTGAGATTCACGAGGAAGTCAGAATACATCAATTTTGTTAGGGGCTAGATGCTGGAGGATAGAAGCTAGAAAATGCCGAATGGGATTCTGACCGTTTCCTGAAGATCACAACTTTTCCCAATGGACGCGATACGCAAGCTAGCGGATGGGAACCTCGGCGAAGGATTTATCGAGGATGCGGATGGCTTCATCGACGTCGCTCTTGCCGATGTTCAGCGGCGGCGCGAGGCGGATCACGTTGCCGTAAAGTCCACCCTTGCCGACGAGCAGGCCATGCGTGCGGGCGCGCTCCATGAGTTCGCTAGTTTCCGCCGGCGCGGGCTCTTTGGTCTGGCGGTCGCGGACGAGTTCCAGGCCTTGCATTAGGCCCATGCCGCGCACGTCGCCAATCAGCGGGTATTTCGCCTGCAGGTCTTCGAGCTTTTCGCGGAAGTAGCCGCCCACTCGATGACAATTTTCGAGAAGGTTTTCTTCCTCAATCACGTCGATCACGGCCCGCGCGGCCACGGCTGTGACGGGATTGCCGCCGAACGTGGAAATCGTCAGGCCCTGAAACTTGCCGGCGAGCTCCGCCGTGGTAATTGTCGCGCCGACGGGGACGCCATTGGCCATGCTTTTCGCGCACGCGATCACGTCGGGGACGACTTCCCACTGCTCGATCCCGAACCATTTGCGGCCGGTGCGGCCGAATCCGGTTTGCACCTCGTCGGAGATGAAGAGGCCGCCGTAATTCTTCACGATACGAAAAACGATCTTGAAATATTCCGGAGGAGGCGTGATGAACCCGCCGACGCCCTGGATGGGTTCGGCGATGAACGCGGCGATCGTTCCGCTCGTGGAAGTCTGGATCACGTTCTCCACATCTTTGGCGCAGGCAACGCCGCAATCCGGATATTTCAAATTGAGCGGGCAGCGATAGCAATACGGACTCAGCGCGTGGGCGACCCCGACACTGATCACGCCAGATTTCCGCCAGGGCGCTTGTCCCGTAATGCCCTTGGTGAGCGAGGAGGAGCCGGAATAGGCATGGCGAAGCGCGACAACGTCGTAGCTCGGTCCCGCCATCCGCGTGAGCAAGATGGCCGCCTCGTTTGCCTCGGTACCGGAGTTAGTAAAAAAGCTCTTCTGCAAATTGCCGGGCGTGATCTGCGCGAGCTTTTCGGCTAAATCGACGATGGCTTCGTTGGGATAAAGCGTGGAAGTGTGCTGGAGCCGATCGGTTTGCGCTTTGATTTTCGACGTAACTTTCGGGTTGCAGTGGCCGACGCCAATGGTGAGAATGCCACCGAAAAAATCGAGGTACTTCCTGCCTTCGAGGTCCCAGAGATACTGCATCGAGGCGCGGTCGGCGACGAGCGGCTCGCGGTAATAATTCGTGACGGCGGGCCAGAGATATTCGCGGTGCTTGCGCAGCACCTCGTCGCTGCGGCTGGATTTCGTGGGCGATGCGGCCATGAGCGCGGTCTCCTATTGATGCGCTCGCGCGAGTGTACCACGCCATCGCGGGCGCGACCGGCACGCCCAGGCCTAGCGAAGCACCCGTGCTCGCGAGAGCCGCCGCGACCCGTTAGGAACAGAGTTACGGATTAGCGGGCGATGAGGCTGGTGAATGGCAACGGCGTTTCGACAACCGTGGTTCCTTGTCTGCGGACGCAATATGCCCTTGCGCCCTCACGAGCGGACACGACGCGGAGCAGCTTGCGCCCGATGAAATGAGCGGCGACGCCGTCCTCAAGAGCGAGAGTCTCCGGTAGGGCCCCGCTCTTCACCAGCGCGAGCGTAACCGGCCGACGATCATTTTCGCTATCGTAGTGGGGACAGCATGCGTTGGTAAGCCAGCCAAGGCACGGCAGCGGCGTGAGGCGCTCAGACCAGGAGTCCGTGAGACCCATCTCGAACCAGCAAATAGCACCGGCACTTATGCCGGCCAGAACGGTCCCGGAACGCCACGCTTGCCGGAGATACTTCGGCAGTTGCCAATCGCGCCAGACAGCCAGCATGCTTTTCGTATTTCCTCCAGCGACGTAGATCAAGTCTTGCGCGAGCAGGAGATCAGGCAGGCGCGGAGTGCGTTCGAAAAGTGACAGGTGAGCGGGCCGGCAGCGCAATTTCGAGAACGTGGAATAGAACTGCGCGATGTAAGCGGAGTTGTCACCGGTCGCGGTGGGAATGAAGCAGATGTTGGGGTTACGGCTGTGCGTCTGCCGCAGAATGTAGCGCTGGAGAGGCGGATTCTCCGGTTCGAGGAATAGACCAGCTCCACCGATGGCGATGATTTGGGGATTCTTTGCCAATTAATTGCCCTCCTCGACCCAGTCAGTTTACGAAATCTGGGCGCTTGCGCGCACCGGACCCGCTTGTGATGACAAGGACGGATTGTGCACCAGGCAAAAATGTCAGTCTATTGCACGCGTGCGGGAGGCGGAGGGTTACATCTCGGTATCGATCTGCGCCCGTTGCAAGCGGTCGGAAAAGTCGATGTAAAGGGTTTTCCAGTCGGAGTAGAAATCGAGGGCGGCGGTGCCGGACTCGCGATGGCCGTTGCCGGTATTTTTAGTGCCGCCGAATGGAAGATGGACTTCGGCGCCGATGGTGGGCGCGTTGACGTACACGATGCCGGTTTCGAGGTCGCGCTGGGCGCGGAGCGCGTCGTTGATATTACGCGTGTAGATCGAAGCGGAAAGGCCGTACTTCACATTGTTGGCGAGGGCGAGCGCGTCCTCAATAGTGTCGAAGGGAATCAGGCAGACGACCGGACCGAAGATTTCTTCCTGGCAGACGCGCATGGCAGGATCGCAATCGGTGAATACGGTCGGCTCGTGGAACCAGCCCTTGGCGTGCGCCGGATCTTCCAGGCGATGCCCGCCGGTCGAGAGCTTGGCATTCTCATTGATACCGATCTGAACGTATTTCATCACGGTATTGAGCTGCTGCTCGTTGATGCACGGACCCATCTGCGTTTCCGCGTCGAGGCCATCGCCGACTTTCAGCGATTTTGCGCGCGCAATGAACTTTTCGACGAAGCGGTGGTACACGCCTTTTTGCACGGCGATGCGGCTGGCGGCGGTGCAGCGCTGCCCGGTGGTGCCGAAGGCGCCCCAGAGCGCGCCTTCGATAGCGAGATCGAGATTGGCGTCGTCCATCACGAGGATGATATTTTTGCCGCCCATTTCGAGATGGCACTTCTTGAATGTGGGCGCGCAAGCCTCGTTGACGATGCGGCCCACTTCCGTGGAGCCGGTGAAGCTGACGAGATTGACTTGAGGATTGGCGAGGATGGGCGCGCCGGCGCCGGGGCCATCGCCGAATACGACGTTGAGCACGCCCGCGGGCAGACCGGCTTCGTCGAGGGCTTGCACGAGATTGAGAGTTGAAAGCGGCGTGTCCTCGGCGGGCTTGAGCACGGCGGTATTGCCGCAAACCAGGGCGGGCATGCATTTCCACGAAGGAATGGCCATCGGAAAATTCCAAGGCGTGATGAGGCCGGCGACGCCCGCGGGAACGCGCACGGAACTGGCGGTTTTGTTGGGCAGCTCGGAAGGAGTGGTGTGGCCGAACATGCGGCGGCCCTCGCCGGCCATCAGATAGGTCATGTCGATGGCTTCCTGCACGTCGCCGCGCGTTTCGGCCAGGACTTTGCCCATCTCGCGAGTCATGTCCCGCGCGAATTCTTCCTTGCGGCGCACGAGAATTTCGGCGGCGCGAAACAAAATTTCAGCGCGCTTGGGCGCGGGAGTGAGGCTCCAGGAGCGGAATGCGGCGCGCGCGGCTTCGACGGCCATGGCAACGTCTTCGGCGTTCGAGGCGGGGAAGGTGCCTACAAGCTCGTCGCGATTCGCAGGATTGCGATCTTCCAGGGCTTTGCCGCCGCGAGATTCGACCCATTCGCGGTTGACGTAATTCTTGTAAACGCGCGGAGCGAAGGCGGTGGCCATGGCAAAACCTCCTATAAATTGCGAGAAAAACGCGGAACTGGATATTCGATGCGGTAGATTAATAACGCGATGCGGGCTTGCCCGCAGCAGACAGGAACAGAGTAGCAAGCGCCGCTCGTGAAGGTCAATGCAACGCGGCATTGTCTGGCGTCGCACCGAAAGGTGCGAGCCACAAAACTCCCCGCCGATGGGCGAACTTCGCACCGAGCGGGACAATTTTCAAGTTCGCGACGCCGATCGGGACAAATGTTGCTACACTTCTGAGACGTGAACTGCCTCGTCGTGTCCATCCGCGCCGACAGTGATTGGGAGGGGCTTTGCTGCAAGGTCCGTCGTTCGTAGCTCGGAAAGTCGCGTTGATTTGCGCGGTTGCGCTCGGAGTCGCGGTTGGAGCGGCGACGTTGCACGCGCAGGAGAGCGTGGGGCAAACGGCAGACGACACCGGCACGGCGGCAAACGTTGGGCAGATGCCGAATATCCTGCAAGGCGTGAATTTCAATCAGAACCTTGGCGCGCAAGTGCCGCTCGACACGAGATTCGTCGATTCAACCGGTAACGCGGTGACGCTGGGACAATATTTCGGAAAACAGCCGGTGGTGCTGATTCTGGCGTACTACAAATGCCCGCTGCTTTGCCCGGAAGTGCTGCACGGCGCGACGGAGTCGTTCAAACAGGTTGGCTTCCGAATCGGAGGGCAGTATCAAGTGGTGACGCTCAGCATCAATCCGAAAGAAGGGCCGGCGCTGGCGGCGAAAGAGAAAAAAACATACGTCAGCATCTACGGGGATCCGGCGGCGGCCTCGGGGTGGCATTTCCTGACCGGCACGATGCCGGAGATCAAGCGCGTCGCCGACGCGGTCGGATTTCATTTCAAATACATACCGCAGCTCGACCAATACGCGCACGCGGCCGGAATCGTCGTGCTGACGCCCGAAGGGAAAGTGGCGCAATATTTTTACGGGATCAAGTACCGGCCGGAGGATTTGCGGCTGGCGCTGGTGCAATCGTCGAAGGACAAGATCGGATCGGTGGTCGATCAGGTGATGCTCTTCTGCTGCACCTACGATCCGGATACCGGCAAATATCACGCGCTCATCGCGCGGATAC
>JAGWRH010000095.1 GCA_028876695.1 Acidobacteriota bacterium
CAGCAGTAACTCACGGAGAGCATCGTTATCTTCTCCGCGTTGATAAAGCAGTTTTCCCAAGTCATGGTGGGCCTTTGCCATTGCTGGGGATATCTGGGCGGCCCGGGCCAGCTCGATCAAGGCAGCTTCGGTTTGTTTTCGGCGAAGATTCTCTTGCGCTTTGGCGTAGTGTTTTTCGGCGGCGACATGTGGATCTTGATGGCAGCCCATCGGAACCAAGAAACAAATCGACAGCAAATAAATACGCGAGAACGAGAACAGGATCATAAACGTGCCGAATGCACCGCAGGCGATGGCGACCAGCCGGCCGAGACCGTTCACGCCGCGGCGCGACGCGAGTGTCAGCGCGCCGAAACAGGCGCCAACGCCAACCGCGCCCATCAGTACACCGTAGGTTCGCGCGGTGCCGCGGAGAACATCTTCAGCAAACACCGGCATCAGCACCGAATAGGGCATGGCTACCAGGCTCACCAAAGCGATCAGCATCAATATGGCTCGAATGGGCGCGGTATTGCGGGCGAACCGGAATCCTTCGCGAATGTGCTCGACGGGCGGAAGGCGCGCTTCCGCGTGGCGCGGCTTCGGCGCGATACGCATCAGGATCAGGCCCACGATCACGGCAACGTAGCTGATCGAATTGCCGAAAAAGCACCAGCCTTCGCCAATTTTGTACACGATGATGCCGGCGACGACCGGCCCGATCACGCGCGCGCCCTGGAACATCGAGGAATTCAGGGCGATCGCGTTCATCAGGTCTTCGCGGCCGACCATTTCCACCAGAAATGCCTGGCGGGTGGGAATATCGAAGGCGTTGACGATGCCCATGGCGGCGGCGAGGACAATGACTTGGTTGACGGTCACGCGGTGGCTGAGCGTTAGAAACGCGAGGGCGCCGGCCAGAAGCATCGACGCCGTTTGGGTGCCGATCACGACTTTGCGGCGATCGAAACGATCGGCAACGAAACCTCCGGCGGGAGCGAATAGCGATATCGGAATTTGGCCCGCGAAGGCTACGGTGCCGAGCAACAAGGACGATCCCGTCAGCCGATAAACGAGCAGGGCCTCGGCGGCGGTGTCCATCCACGTGCCGACCAGGGAAATCAACTGCCCGCTGAAGAAAAGCTGGAAGTTGCGGTGTTTGAGCGAGCGGACCATGTCCCGGAATCGGGACCGGTCGTTGAGTGCCGCGCCGTCGGTTGTGCCACCCTCGCTCATGTAGTCATTGTACGATGCCGCAGCTGGCGGCGCGGATGCGAACGGCTGCTCTATTGCATAGGGGGAAGATTCGCGCGAGGTGGTGCCTTGGCCGGAGGGGGCGCAGACGGTGCAGGCTGCAACAAGCGGCTGCATGCGCGCAAGATGCGGCGGTAGGGCCAATCTTTTTCGCGAAAGTAGATTTCGCCCTCGCGAGGCTTGGAATAAAACCAGCGTGCAAGCATCGAGAGGTGTTCGGATAATTCCGCCGGTGCGGCGCGCAGGCCGTAGCGGGCGCGCCATTCCGAGAGAGTGGGCGCGGCAGGGTTGGCATCCGTCTGTTGCGCGGCTTCTATCTGCGCGTCGACCGAAGGCGGCGCGGTAGTTTCGGCGTCGCCTGATTTAGTATCGTGGGCGGCGGTATCAGGGTCGAGCTGGCGCCGGAGAAATGCCTCGACCGAACGCGACTGGCTGGATTGCTCGCTGCCACCAGCGCCCGATTTGGGGACCTCGCTGCCGCTGGACACTGCATCGACGCTAAAATCCAAGAAAATCGGTTCGGCCAGAAGTCCGGCGCGGACGGGAAACAAGGCGATGGTTTTCTCGCCGGCGGCGCGCTGCAGGATCACGGCGTCGATTTTCTCGATGCGACGCGCGATTTCGGGCAGCCCCCACAAGGCGGCCGAGACTTTCTCCAGGCGCTTGTGAATGGCCGCGGCTTGTTCGAAATTGAGCGACTCGCTGGCCGCCTGGCGGTCGCGCTCCAGCTGAAGCCTTAGCGATGCCCCGGTGGATTCCAAAGTCTCGAGGACGCGGCCGACTTCCATCTCGTACTCTTCTTTCGTGCAACCGGCGAAGCACGGCGCCAAGCACATTTTCATTTCCGAATATATGCAGCCGGGATATTTCGGATCGCGCCGGATTTTGATCTGGCAGCGGCGCATCTTGAAAAGATCGAGAAAGCCTTCGGCGAACCCGTCGGCGGAACGGCGGGAAGCGAACGGGCCGAAATAAAAGCTCTCGTCGGCGCGCAGGCCGCGGGTGACGTAGCATCGCGGATAGTCGCTGCGCAGATTGACTTTCAACAGCGCGGGCCGGCGCAGGCGGATGAGATCGCGGTAGCGTTCGGGCATGTGCAGGCGAGCGTTCTGATACAGCGCGAGGGTTTGCTCCAATTTGGACCCGGTGACGCGATAGCGGATTCGCGCGGCTACGGAACGCAAATTGAGCCGCTTGGAAACGCTTTCCGGCAATCGCAGCAGGCGTTCGGCGGCGCGGCGAATGTCCGCGGTACGGGCGAGATAGGGACGCGCGGCAGCACCCGCCATTTCCAGCAGGAAGACGCCAGGACGAGCGGGCAGCGCGGCGAAAAATTCCTCGTCGCGCGCAGCGTCAAATTCGAGCGCGGAATCGAGTTCAAGCATGGTAATTGCTGCGAATCGCGAATGTCACGGCTGGTGGCCGCGCAGGGCCCAGGAAGCGATCACCAGGCGCTGAATTTCGCTGGTGCCTTCGTAAATTTCGGTAATGCGCGCGTCGCGATAGGCGCGTTCGACGGGATATTCGCTGCTGTAACCATTCCCGCCGTGAATTTGGATGGCCTTGTGGGCGACGCGCGTGGCCATCTCGCTCGCGTAGAGCTTGGCGATGGAAGCTTCCATGGAAATCCGCGCGCCGGTGTCCTGTTTCCAGGCTGCGCGACGGGTGAGCAGGCGCGCCGCGTCAATTTCAGTAGCCATATCGGCAAGCATGAACTGGATGGCCTGAAAGTCGGCGATCGGATGGCCGAACGCCTGGCGCTGACGCGCGTAGGAGAGCGCAGCATCATACGCGCCCTGGGCGATGCCTATGGCCTGCGAGGCGATGCCGACGCGGCCACCATCGAGCGTGGAAAGCGCGATCTTGTATCCTTCACCTTCGTTCCCTACGCGATTCGCGACCGGGACTTCGCAATCGGTGAAAACCAGCTCGGTGCAGGCTGTGGCATGGATGCCGAGCTTCTTCTCTTCTTTTCCGATGGCGAAGCCAGGCGTGCCTCTGTCGATCATCAGCACGGAGATTCCCTTTTCGCCTTTGTCGGGCTGCGTGTTGACGTACACCATGGCGGCATCGGCCACGCCGCCGCAGGTGATCCAGGCTTTGGTGCCGTTCACAATATAGCGGTCGCCCCTGCGGATGGCTTTCGTGACCAGGGCGGAAGCATTCGAGCCGGCCTGCGGTTCGGTGAGCGCGTAGCAGCCGATCGCGTCGCCGCGCGCCATCGGCTCGAGATATTTCTTCTTTTGCTCGTCGGTGCTGAAGCGATAGAGACAATCGGCGTAGAGCGAATTCTGAACCGACAGGATCACGCCCGTGGAGGCGCAGGCGCGCGAAATTTCCTCGATCATGATGCTGTAGCTGACGTGGTCCATGCCCGCGCCGCCGCAGGATTCCGGAATCGAGACCGCCGTAAACCCGAGGCGCGCGGCTTTACGGATGATCTCGCGCGGGAAGCGGCCTGTTGCATCCAGCTCTTTCGCGAGCGGACGAACTCCCTGTTCGGCAAATTCGCGAACGGTTTTCTGCAGCAGCTGCTGCTCTTCGCTCAGCTCGAGATTCACGGGATCGCTCCTGCGATTGCGCGAACAGCGCGCGCCGGGGCGCGGCGCTTATGCAATTGTAACAGCGGGTGGCAGCGGAGATTGCGAAGGACTAAGAACGGGACGATTCGGGGATCCCATCCGTCTAATGCCACGGGATCTGTGCGTTCCAGCTGCGCCATTCCCAGCCCATATTGTCGTCGGTAAAGATGTACCGTTTCCCCACGCGGGCCCGGAGCGATTCGCCGGTTTCCATGCCGAGAAACTGCGGAGCGAGGCTCGCCGAATCGACGAACGCGGTGTAGGCAACCAGAGTTTGCCTGGTTTTGGGGTTAGAAGGATCGAAGGCCGGCACTCCGTCGATTTTGTATTCGTTCAAAACCTTCAGCATCCTGGCTTTGTCCAGAACGATGGGAGAGTCGCTCACGGCGAGAAAATTCAGCACGCGCAGTCCGTACGGAAAAACGTGCAAACCGGTTGCGAGCGCATCGAGCGATTCAGTCGTGTTGTAGAGATACACTCCACCAGGGTTCAGGTGCTGGCGAACGAGCCGCAGAAATTCCGTAGAGAGGATGTAACAGCTGTTGTCGCGCCAGTAGTAGGAGCCGTTGGCGATAATCGCGTCGTAATGGCGGTCCGGATGCGCGATCAGCCAGCGTCGCGCGTCGTCAATATAGATGTGAACTTTTGGATTGTGCAAAAGCGAGCGAACTTCCGGGTACTGCGAAATCAGCTTCAAATAGCCGGGATTGATCTCGACGATGTCGAGCGAGTCGATTTGAGGATGATTCGCCAGCACCTGAGCCCATGATCCCGAAGAGAGGCCCAGTTCAAATACGTGCTTGGGATTGGGTTGATACGCGCTGAGTGTATAGATGCGGAGAAGCAAATTCACGTCGTTATTGGGATCGGTATTGAAGTAGCCGTCGTACACTCCACCGCTAAATACGGCGCCGTCTGGCATCACGACGATCACGCCATTGCGATTCTCGACAATGTGAGCGGGCACTTCGGCTCCTTCGGGGCGGTCTGCGAAAATCAGGCGCGGGAAGAGGTGCGCGTACAGAGGTGATGCTGCCGGGACCAAGATCAACGCTGCCACGACTGCCGCGCTGGCCCAAGCCGGCGGCGCGGCGGCCCGGCCGGATGCGAAGACTAGGACAATCGCACCAAAGATGACCGCCGCAAACCCCAGATGGAGCGATATCTGGCGCAACCCGAAATAATTCATCCAAATAAAGCCGATTCCCAGGCTTCCGGCTACAGCCCCGACAATATTTGCGGCATAGACGAGCGATACGCCGCGACCTGCCCGCTCGTCGGGAGAGACCGCGAGTTGGCAGGCAAGAGGGAGCACCGAGCCGATGAGTGCGGCGACTAGGAAAAATGCGGGCGCGCTTAGCAGAAATGGTATCCGGCGAACCATAAAGTGGGCGACGAGCGGGGGCAAAAAGACGGAACCGGCTCCGGCGGTCAGCATCAGAACCCCGATGCTGCGGGAAACAGCAACAGTGCCCTTTCGTTCGAGGAAGCGTTGCGCCAGAAACGATCCGGCAGCGATGCCCGCCAAGTAGGTCGACAATAGAAGAGCGAAGGCCGGGGCGCGGTCCGAAGCGGCCAAGGAAAACGTCCGAAACCAGGCGATCTCAAATCCTAAGGCGATGAACCCCGAGACTCCGGCGATCAGCATCGCAATGGAAAGAGGCATACCGGCCTCGGCTTGGCTCGGCGCGGGGACAGCAGGTTCGCGAAGTGCAGGTTGCGCCTCGCCGCTGCGAGCGGTGAGAAAGGCGATTCCCCCGACGACCGTTCCAAGCAGCGCAGCCAGCGAAACCGAGCCCGATTGCCCGAACTCGCGGAGCAGATAGCTCGCAGAGAGCGCGCACGCCACCGCCGACCCTAGCGTGTTAACGAAATACAAGAATGCCACCGATTGGCCGACGTCTCCCGAAAGCTGCACTAGATGCTCGACCAGGAGCGGAAGCGTTGCTCCCATGAGAACCGTGGGGATGCCCAAGAGAACAATGCTGAGAGCGATCGTTTCAGGCAAGCTGGCGCCGGCAGTGAACCGCGCTATCCAATGGAAGATGCTCAGCGAAATCAGCCCGAAGATCGCGGTGCCCAGTTCCGCGAGGCCGAACAGCATGATTCCGCGCCGCGGATAGCGGGCCGAAAGCTTGCCGCCGAGCAGGGAGCCTACTCCGAGGCCCAGCATAAACGCGCTGACGATAACCGCTACTGATTCCGAGTTGACGCCATAAATCCCGAATAGCACGCGCTCCCACACGATCTGATAAATGAGCGCCGGCATACCGGAACAAAAAAAGAGCGCGAAGAGAAGCAGGTTGGCCGGTCGCTGCGCGGCTTTACGCCCGGCGTATAGAGCGACGGCGAAGATCAAGAAATCGATAGCGAGCAGGGAAAGGACCGGTGTAAGCGTCATACAGTTGTCGAGCATACGATGAGCGAATTTCCGGTCGCTATACGCGTCTCGTGGGAATTGCCCAGTCGGTTATCGGAGCAATCGACAAAATTCCCCTGCTCGGTGGTAGAGTCATGTGCAGTCTGTGGCCGTTAAATGCCGCTAAAGGCAGGTTGAGGAGGCCAAATGCAACCGCGTTTGAATGCGTATAAGGTGGCACCCGGATTGTATCCAAACCTCTTGGGACTGCAGAAGTATATTGATTCCTGCGGACTGGATCGCAAGCTGCTGGAGCTGGTGCGGATGCGATCATCGCAGATTAACGGCTGCGCCTTCTGCCTGGACATGCACACGAAAGACGCCAGGGCGATCGGCGAAACCGAGCAGCGGCTGTACCTGGTCAGCGCTTGGCGGGAAAGCCCGTTTTACACGGAGCGGGAACGGGCGGCGCTCGAGTGGACCGAAGCTGTGACGCTGGTGAGCGAAACGAACGTGCCGGACGAAGTGTACGAGCGGGTGAAGCATCAGTTTACTCCAGCGGAGCTGGTGAATCTGACAGCGGCGATCGCCATGATCAATACCTGGAACCGGTTGAGCGTGGCGTTCCGGGCCGTTCCGGGCGAATATCAGTCGAATTTGCAGCCACTTAGGCAGGGAGCATAGGTATCTGAGCCAGATGCCGGGATTTGCGGCGCGGCGCGCAAATTGCCTATAATGACCGACTAGACTGCGTGATTGACCAGTGGTATCCCTAAAGCGTATAGGTTCCCTGAAACAGCGACATTCTAATGATCGACCTTGCCGAGAAAATTAAGAAGAAGCTGAAGGACGAGATCGCCGCGCTAGAGCACGAACTGCACAGCGAACTGCCTAAGGAAATAAAGACTGCCCGGGCCCACGGCGACCTCTCTGAAAATGCCGAGTACAAGTACGCGAAGGAGCGGCAATCGTACGTTTCCGCGCGCCTGGGGCAGCTTCACCAGCGGATGGCCAATCTCTCGCTGATGAACCTGAATAATCTTCCGAAGGACCGCGCAGCCTACGGATCGCGGCTCGTGGTCCTGGATACCGAGAGGGATTCGAAAATCACCTATAAGCTCGTAACCGTCGAAGAAGCGGACGCCGCGAAGGGCATGATTTCGACGAGCTCCCCGATCGGGCGCGCGCTTTTGGGCAAGAAGGTTGGCGATGAGGTGCGGGTGACTACCCCGGCGGGCGTAAAGAACTACGAGGTTGTGGAGCTCATCACGATTTACGATGAAGAGTAGCGGAGTGAGGCTCGCTCCATGCTGACGCGGAACATCCGTTCGTACGTCTCCTGGCCGATCGAGGGCCTGGCAAGGCTTCTCGCCAGCACCGGAATTCCTCCGAACGTCATTACCTGGTCCGCGCTGGCGGCGAACCTTTGCGCCGGAGTGCTTTTCGCCGAAGGGCGTTTCCCGGCTGGCGGCGGAATGGTGATCGTCGCAGCGCTTTGCGATTTGCTCGATGGTCCGGTAGCGCGGCTGCAGAATCGCGTATCGCTTTTCGGCGGCTTCCTCGATTCGATTCTCGACCGGTACGCCGATTTTCTGCTGTTTCTCGGACTGCTGGTCTATTACGTGGAGCAGAACCGGTTTCGGTACGCCGTGCTGGCGGGAGCGGCCATGGCCGGCGCGGTGATGATCAGCTACGCGAAGGCCCGCGCGGCATCGCTGGTGCCAGAATCGGATGTGGGATTCTGGGACCGGCCGGAACGGCTGGCGCTCATAATCCTGGCCGCGCTTGCGAATCGCATGGGCCTGGCGCTCTGGATTCTGGCAATTGGACCGAACATTACGGTGGTTCATCGCATCGTGCATACCTGGAAACAAGCAGAGGCTCGCGGCAACACTCTGCCGCAGTCCGCGAACGAGCGCGGCGCGGCGCCTTCGCGCGTTGGCGGAGGATCGGGTGCCGCCGCGCCGAGCGGCCGGGCGGCGGTGCAATCAAAGGCGGCCCAGGCAGGTCATCTGCTACTCAGAGCGCGGCGGCATTCGGCGGGGCGGGAGCAGTGAAGTGCCGAAGCTGGTGAGCATCATCGGGTTCATCGTCATCTGCGCCGGAATCGACTTGCTGTGGCAATCGAGGATGGATATCCGCTACTGGTTCGCCGCGTATCTTTCCGTCATTCGCGAGGTGCTTAGACGGCGCGACGTTTCGCGGCTCGTATCGGCGGCACGCAAACGGCAAGGAGCGGCCAGCGTGCTGCTGGGCATGAGCTTGGTATTTCTGGTGGGGCCGGTGCTGATCTTGACGGGCGTCGCGCTGATGCTGATCTTCCCCAATCTTTAAATCTCTCAGGCGGACGTGAAACCCTCTCTCATCGTCCACGGAGGCGCGGGCAATATCCCGGATGCCGCCGTGAACGACTTTCGCCGGGGTGTGCGCTCCGGGCTCAATGCGGGTTGGAGCGTGCTTTCGAGAGGAGGCGCGGCACTCGACGCGGTCGAGGCGGCCATTGTGGCGCTCGAAGAGGATCCCGCGCTTGATGCGGGCGTCGGATCGCATCTGAACCGCGACGGGCGCGTGCAGCTCGACGCGATCGTGATGGACGGCGGCACGCTGAAGGCCGGCGCGGTGGCGGCCGTCGAGCGGATTCGAAACCCGATCCGTCTGGCCCGACTCGTATTCGAAAAATCAGAACACATGATGCTCATTGGCCGCGGCGCCGAACAGTTTGCGGTGGAGAACGGATTTCCGCTATGCGATCCCGAGGAGCTGATCACGGACGTCGCTCGCGATGAATGGCGGAAGACGCGCGAACCGAGCGCCGCTGGACACGCGGAACAACCCCGCGGAACGGTGGGCGCGGTAGCTCTCGATTCAGACGGAAATCTGGTAGCCGGAACGTCGACAGGTGGAACCCGCGGCAAGTATCCCGGCCGAGTGGGCGATTCTCCGCTGATTGGCTGCGGATGCTATGCGGACGCGCAGGCAGGTGGGATTTCCTGTACGGGATACGGGGAGGGAATCATGAAGGTCGTGATGGCGAAGATGGCGGCCGATATGCTACGCGATCCGGGAGCGGTCGCGCCGCGGGAGAGCAAAGACTCTGATACTAGAATCGCGCAGTCTGTGGCCGAGGCGTGCGTCCGAATTTTAGGTGATCGCGCGCGCGCCGCGGGCGGTTTAATCCTGCTCGATCGCGAGGGGAATCCGGCGGCGGCATACACTACGCCGCGAATGGCTTACGGCTACGTGGGAGCGGGCGGGGTTCTTAATATTGCGCCTTGAATGCCGTCGGAGCGACCTTCGCCGGATTTTCGGCTGCTTCCATGGCGGAAAAATTCGAAAAAAGTCTTGCGCTTGGCCGGAGTCTGCAAGACAATCGGCGCAGACACACTTAGCTAATAAGGGCCCGCGCAACGCCATCTTCTCTCCTCGGACGTCTCGCGCGGGCTCCCTTTTTTCCAGCGAGTACGACGGCGAGACGGTCGCTTTGTGACAGCGTCGAAGTTTCGATGTAATCCGGCCGCAAGCTGCGTGTGATCCCGGCAGAGCCACTGCGGAGACGGGAGACCGAGTAGCGGTCGAGAAATCAGCAGGACATCAAGCGATTGTCGGGGTGGAGCGCAAGCTCGGCTAGAAGAACGTCTTGCTCCTGAATTACCGGATAGCCTTCGCAACAGGTGATCAGGTGGGCCAGGGCGCGGGGGAGAAACAGGCCCTCATCGCTGGCGCGCAGGTGGGCGCGCGATTGCCAAAAACCGATCATCGTGCACCGAGGCTTCGGATCGTTGTACAGGCTTCGCAGCACGACGAAGCCTTGGAATCCCCGCTCTTTTTTTGCCTCTGGCAAGAGCGTGCGCACGGATTCGACGAAATCCTCAAGTTTGCCGGGCAAGATAGTGAAGCGCCACGTACGTGCGTACATAAATCCTCCGAGGCCTGAGCGAATTTCCGGTATGAGCAGATCCGCGAAGCTCTGTGGACGGGGGCCGCGTACGGCGGAGCCTATCATGGCAAGTCGCCGGAAGGAACGGAAATGCGTTCGGACAAGCCGAACTGGGCCGAGACCGTTGTCAAGTTTGATGCACGCGGGTTTCGAACCTGCATCAAGCTACAACTTGCAGGGCCAGAAGAGGGCGCGTACCATCAAAAAATGGCCGCGCGGCACGCGTATGATCCCGGCCGCGCGAAAGTAAGCTACGTCGAGAACTCCATCGAGCTGCGGACGCTTCGGCCCGGGCGGCTCAGAAGTGAATTCGTGAATGAAGACTCATCAGGGTAAGTCGAACGAAGATATGGCGCGATTCGGCCGGTCCTCCCTGCGTGGAATTTTGGCGCTCGCGGTCATTCTGGGCATTTCCGCGGCAATGGGCGCGTATTTTCCCGGGCCCTCCGTGGCAAGAGCGGCGCAGAAGGACGATCTGCAGAATTCCGTGCAGCAATTGGCAAATGTGCTGTCGATTGTGCAGCAGAACTACGCGGAACCCATCAACGTGGACCAGGCAATTTACGACGGCGCGATTCCCGGATTGTTGCAGTCGCTCGATCCTCATTCGGAGTTCTTCGACCCCAAGGAGTACGCGGCGTTCCTCGAGCAGGAAGAGGGCCGGTACTACGGCGTGGGGATGGTGATCGAGCAGTCCCCTAGCGGTCAAACGATGGTGCAGTATCCGTTCGTCGAATCCCCAGCGTACAAAGCGGGAATTCGCCCCGGTGACGTGATCCTGAAAGTGGACGGCAAGTTGTGCGCGGGTCTGAACACGTCGGAGGTGGCAAACTTGCTGCGCGGAGCGAAAGGCACTCCGGTGACGATCTCGCTCAGCCGCGAGGGCTGGGCAAAGCCGATCGACGTTACCGTCACGCGCGCCGAGATCCCGCGGCCGGCGGTCGAATTTACGACGATGGTGCGGCCGAACATCGGCTATATCCGCGTCTCGACTTTCAACGATGCCACGACCGATCGCGACTTCGCGGCGGCGCTGAAGCAGCTCGATGCCTCGAAGCTCGATGGCCTCGTCGTCGATCTACGCAACAACGGCGGCGGCTTGGTGGACCAGTCGGTCGGCATGGCCGATATGTTTCTAGATAAGGGCGATTTGATCGTTTCGCATCGCGGCAGGTCGTCGCCGGAGCGGCGGTACTACGCATTGCGCGGCAATCAGGGTTTGGACGTGCCGATGGTGGTGCTGATCAATGGGCAGACAGCGTCGGCTTCGGAGATTTTCGCCGGCGCGATGCAGGATCACGACCGGGCTCTGGTCATCGGTGAAACAAGCTTCGGGAAGGGGCTGGTTGGAACGCAATTCCCGCTGAGCTACAACACCGCGCTGATGCTCATCACGGCGCGTTATTACACTCCGAGCGGGCGTTCGATCCAGCGAAGCTATAAAAACGAGACGCTCTACGATTATCACTACAACCCGCAAAAGCCGGAGTCGGCCGAGGCGAAGCTGACCGATACAGGAAGAACCGTCTACGGCGGAGACGGAATCGCTCCGGATGTGGCCGTGGCGACGCCGAAGCCCGATGATTTCGAGGAACTCCTGGAGCGGCGCGGCGTGCTCTATCCGGCATCTCTCCCGCCGCAAGGCGTGGGCGATTTCGTGCGCTTCTACCTCGGAGAGAATCATGATATCCCGAAAGATTTTGCCGTGGATGACGGAGTGATCGCGCAATTGAAAAAGTTTCTGGCCAATCAGCAAATTCAAGTGACCGACGCGCAGATCCAGCGGAATCTTCCTTACCTGAAATGGGAGATTCAGCGCGAAGTGTCCACCGTCGTTTTCGGCGTGGACGCGGGTTACAAAATCGCTCTCGAAAATGATCCGCAACTCGACAAAGCGATCGCGTCCATACCCGCCGCCGAAGCGCTCTACAGCAATGCGCGCAAGATGCTGGCGCAGAGAACTTCCAGCAGAAACGTCCAGCCCTAGGCGCACTGCAGCCGTCAACAAACCACGCGTGATGCGCCCGTTGGGTGACCGGGGGCCGGTTCTTCTTCGTGCCGATCAACGGAAGAGAGCGATCGATGGACCTCGACAAGTTCGTTGAAGAAAGCCATCATAACGGGCGAACAGCGCGGCTGGACCTTCATGCTGAATTTCACGCCGCCTGATGAGCGGCCCGCGCTGCCGCCGTTGCCATCGAAGTAATCCCATCGCGGACAGTAGCGCAGGGTATTCGCGATTGCCGGCAGCTTCCAAACGGCAAAGTTCGCGGCTATAATCCGCCCACCCCTCCACCCATGAACAAAATCCTGTTCACGATCAAACGAATTCGTCGCGCGGCGATTTTCGCGGGTGCCGTGTCGCTCGCGAGCATCGTGCTGGCGGGAGCGGCGCAAGCGCACCACTCCCGGGCGATGTTCGATACGACGAAACAGGTGAAGCTCGTCGGCACAGTCAAAGATTTCCAATGGACGAATCCGCACTGCTGGATTCAGGTGCTCGTCCAGGACTCCGCCAACGCAAGCGCGGATCCCGTCGAGTGGGGCGTTGAGATGGGCGCTCCGGTGGAGCTGATGCGCAAGGGCTGGAAGCCCGAAAGTTTGAAACCCGGCGACAAGGTCACGATCC
>JAGWRH010000096.1 GCA_028876695.1 Acidobacteriota bacterium
CTCTAAGACTTTTCGGAGTTGATTGCGCACACTGCCATTGAGAGCTTTGATATCTTGTGCGGCATCTGACGTATATCTGAGTTCGAAGGGGGACTCGGAGGGCAGCCTTTCTGGTGCTGGACCGGGGTGAGAAGGCTGTTTTCGGCCTTTGCTCATTTGCCAAAGACATCTGTTGTCGTAAGCAACCGGCCAGCCTCAACGTCATCGCCGATAGTCTTCGACAAGGTGAGCAAGCGGTCAGTAAGTTCACGGTCTGCGAGAATCTCCAGGGTCGCAAGAATTGATTCACGTTCGTTTACGAGGGAGTCCAGGAAATCTTTGTCTACTAGGTATTTTGAGGGCTGGCGGCGGTTCTCGACCAAAACGACCCGGTTTGCTGTGGCCTCTTTCAAGTAGGCCTTCAGCTTTCCTCGAAGGTCCGTCGCTGTCACTTTCTTGACTGCAATGGGGGCTCTCGCCATGGGCACCTCTCTGATGTACGCTACGAACATCTAAACGTACATTTTATGGCGTTGTTTTGTCAAGCTGGACGGCAAAGAGCGCAGGATGGAAAAACGGATATATTCAGCCACGACTTTGCCGGCTGATTCTTCAGGGCGTACTCTGCGCGGATTCAGTCGCCTGATGGAAGCTCATCGACATTTGAACGAACAGGTCGTGAGCCGCCGGATCGCCTTTCGCCAGTTCGCCGGTGGCCTGATCCCGCTGCGCCAGGATGGACTGCAGCGCGAACTTAACGTTCGGCTGATTTACGCGCGGAATCTCGTCATTCACATCATTGAAGAATTTTGTCGAGAGCGCGGCGGCTTCGCCGTAATTTTTGTTGGCCGTATCTTCGACAAGCGTGAGCAGATGATCCTGAAGCCGGCACTGTGCCAGTGTGGAATTGGCCTGCGCGAGCTGCTCGCTCGCCGCGTTCAGTTTCTGCTGCACCGATGCCGCTCGGCCGTGTTCCCACCAGAAGCCCCCACCGAATGAAAGAGCCATCAGCACCACGACGATGAAGAAGTAGCGCATCGATCTTGAGCCTCTCCGCGCGGATCGCGCGAGCTGCGCCGCGCATTGGTACCGACCGTAACATATTTCGCGCGTTTACTGCTGCGATTGTTACCGAGCCCGGCAAGGATAGTTGTAACGAGAAACCTGAGCGCAGCCAACGAACTTTCGCGAGCCGACCAAGCAGTTGCTATTTCTGACTGCTACTTCGCAGTGACGATCGTGCGCCGAATCGAACTCCGTTGTAAGCGCACCCGGTGTAATATCGTCGCGAAAACGGCGCGGCCGCAGGGAACTTTTTTCGCCGCCAGGAGATCTCCGGAATGCAAAAAATAGGGTTCGTGGGCCTGGGTACCATGGGCAGCCGCATGGTGGAGCGGTTAGTCGGCAAGGGCTATGCGGTTACTGGTTACAATCGCACGCGGACGAAGGCGGAGTGGCTCGTGAAATTGGGCATGCGCTGGGCCGATTCGCCTCGCGCGGTCGCCGAGGCATCGGACGTCGTATTCACCATGGTTACCAACTCTTCGGCCATGTCCGCCGTCGCCGACGGGCCCGATGGTCTGCTCGCCGGGCTTCGCAAGGACCAGATCCTCGTCGATATGAGCACCGTCGGCCCCGCGTTCAGCCGCGGATTGGCTGCGCGCGTTCGCGAGCGGGGGGCGGATATGATCGACGCCCCGGTTTCCGGCAGCGTGGTCACTCTGCAAGACGGAAAATTATCGATTATGGTCGGCGGCCGCGCGGAGACTCTCGGGCGCGTTCGGCAAATTCTCTTGGACATCGGCCCCAAAGTGACCCACGTGGGCGACAACGGCGTCGCGCTCTCGATGAAAGTCGCCACAAACTTAAACCTGGCAGTGCAAATGCTCGCTTTCTCGGAAAGCGTGCTGCTGGCGCAAAAGAGCGGCATTTCGCGCGAAACGGCGGTGGAGGTGCTAACCCACAGCGCGATCGCCTCGCCGATGGTCCAATATCGAGGCCCGTTCGTGTTGCGTCTGCCGGACGAAGCGTGGTTTGACGTAAACATGATGCAGAAAGACATGTTGCTGGCGCTCGAAGCCGGCCGCCAGCACGATCTTCCGCTTCCAACCGCCGCAGTCGCCAACGAATTTCTTACGGCGGCGCGCGCCATGGGCTTCGCCAAAGAGGATTTCGCGGTGATCTTCCGGGTGCTCGCCCATATGGCGGGCATTTCGGAGTAATATCTTCGCATTCGAAAAGGTCCGATCGGGACCATTGGCAGGGCCATAAATACTGTCCCTCGGTACAGTTACCGACCTGCTCCAGATGTGGTAGGTTGTCGCCTGGCGCCGGCCAGGTCGGCACCTTTTCATTCCCAGGCGCAGGGGGAAATCGAACGTTCGCGCGGCCTGCTTGCCCGGCGAGCTCGGTTTTCAGCGCCGCTCAATTCGATCTGGACTGCCGCGTCCGCGGCGGGAGAGCGTTATGCTTGAAGTCCAAAAATATCTGGAAGGCCAAACGGCTGACGGTCGCTATCCCCTCGTTGAGATCCTCGGTTCGACCAGTCATGGTTCGGCTTTTCGAACGGAGCACGCCGAAGCGCCGAATCGGCAAGCGGTCATCAAGCTCATTCCCGCGCCCGCCGCCACGTCCGGCGCCCGCTTGACGCGCTGGCGCCTCGCAGCGCGATTCTCGCATCCGGCGCTGCTGCGCATTTTCGATATGGGCCGCTGCGAAATCGAGGGCCGGCCGACGCTCTACGTTGTGATGGAACTCGCGGAAGAAAACCTGGCGGAAATTCTTCCCGTGCGCTGCCTCTCGCCCGGTGAAGTGTCCTCGATGCTTGCGCCGGCGCTCGAGGCGCTAACGTACCTCCACGGCAAAGGCTTCGTTCACGGCCGCCTGCAACCTTCCAACATTCTCGCGATTGGCGATCAGGTAAAGCTCTCGAGCGACTCGATCGTCCGCATCGGCGAAGCGGCCGATTCCGGTGATTCGCGCGGTGTGTTCCGCGCCCCTGAGACATCCGTATCCGCCGCCACGGACGTGTGGTCGCTCGGCGCTACCGTCGTCCAGTGCCTTACCGGACGGGTCCCCGATCATCATGCCGAAGCGCGAAACAAATTCACGATTCCGCCGAGTATCCCCGCGCCGTTTTTCGAACTGGCGCGCCATTGTCTCAATCCGGTCCCGCAGCGCCGTTGGACCATCGCTCAGATCCAGGCCGCGCTCGGGCTCGCCTCCGGACCCGCTACCGCATCCGCTCCCGAACCAGCAGACGCCGCGCCAATGCCGGCTCCCGCGAATGATCCGCCTGCATCGGCTTTCGCAAAACCCGCTGCGGCTGCACCAACTCGGCTGCATCTTCGGTTCAGGTTAAACAAAAAATACCGCCTGGCTCTCGCGGCTCTGGCCGCGGGATCGGCCGCGTTCGCGCTTGGTGTGGTGATCTCCGGCGGCAGCTCCGATACGTCCACATCCGGATCCGCGCCCGTGGTTGCTTCGGCCAAGATTGCGCACCCGAGCGCGCCGGTATCTCGCCCTGCGCTCGCCTCATCGCCAAAGCGGGCAATCGAAGCGCCGGTTCAAAACGCGAAAAAGAGCATCCCCACGAGCAAGGCGAAGGCCGAGATCGCGGCAGCTAAAGCACCAAACGAAAAAGCGCCCACCGCTCAGTCCGCGCGTGCCGCTGATCGCCAGAGCGCGGTAATCGTCACGAGCGCGCCGCCCGCCCCTGCCACGGCTCCGGAGGCCACCGCCCATGCGTCCGATACCGCCAGACCTTTTTCCCCCGATCTGATCCCCGGAGCGGTTTCTCGCCGGGCAATTCCGCGCGTTCCGCCTAGGGCCAGCGATACGATTTGGGGTACGGTTCGAGTGAGCGTGATTGTCGACGTCGATCCTCGGGGGCACGTCGTGGAAGCAAAACTCGATTCTCCGGGGCCGAGCCGCTATTTCGCTCGGCTATCGATGGCCGCAGCGCAAGATTGGAAATTCAGCCCGCCTCGTGTGGACGGGAACATCGTCCCCAGCGAATGGGTGATCGATTTCGGTTACTCGAAATCCGATATATCTGCCACAGCCGCTGAAAAGCACCCCTAGTTGGCGCAACGGTTCGTGGGAGCAACGCTTCGATCACGCCCACAACGCTCCCCCGGTTTCCGGTTTGCCTTTTGCGCTAAATCGCGTCGCCACGCGTAAGATCGATTCACCGCATCCGGAGCCGGGATTTGGGTCCCGGCTCTGGAGCGCTTCCCCACCGCTGAACAGCCTCAAAATATCGAATGGATGCGACTAGGAGTGCAGAATATTGTCCAGTGCACGCCGCGCGTCACCATACGGATCATCTACGGCTTCGCAACGATCGTTGAAG